>DASXFZ010000021.1 GCA_036489315.1 Candidatus Cybelea sp. | reverse complement strand
CGACCAGGTGCGCCGCGACCCCCAGCGGGCCGTGGCCGGCGCCGCCGCCGCCATGCGGAATTGTAAAGGTCTTGTGCGTGTTGAGGTGCATGAGGTCGAAGCCCATATCGCCCGGCCGCGTGTAACCCATGATCGCGTTTGCGTTCGCGCCGTCGTAGTACATCAGGCCGCCGGCTTCGTGCACCGCGGCGGTGATCTGCGCGATCTCGTCTTCGAAGAGCCCGAGCGTATTGGGATTGGTCATCATGCAGACCGCGGTATCGGGGCCGAGGACCGCCCGAATCTCGCTGACGCCGACGCGGCCGCGCTCGTTGCTCGGCAGCGAGATCACCTTGAAGCCGCACATCGCCGCGGACGCCGGATTCGTACCGTGCGCCGTGTCGGGCACGATCACTTTGTCGCGCTGCGCTTCGCCGCGTTCCTTGAAGTACTTCTTCGCGATCAGCAGCGCGCCGAGCTCCGCGTGCGCGCCCGCCGACGGATTGAGCGAGAACGCCGCCATCCCGAAGAGTGAGCTGAGCGACCGTTCGAGCTCGTACATGATCTGCAGCGCGCCCTGTGCGAGCGCATCGGGAACGAACGGGTGCAGCTGCGCGAACTCGCGTTTGGCGACGATGGCATCGTTCACGCGCGGGTTGTACTTCATCGTGCACGAGCCGAGCGGATAGAAACCCAGATCGATGCCGAACGTGCGGTGCGAGAGCCGCGTGTAGTGGCGCACGACGTCGAGCTCGCTGTTGTCGGGCAACGGCAGATTCTCGCGCACGACGGATTTCGGCAGAAAGGCGTCGAGCGCTTTGCCTTCCTCGAGATAGCGGTTCGCGCGCCCCTCTTGGCCGAGCTCGAAGATCAGCGGCTCGGTCTTGCTAGATGTGAGCGTGGACATTGATTGCTCCGTCGAGGGCCGCGGCGAGGGCGTTGATATCGGCGGTGGTCGTCAGCTCGGTCGCGGTCATCAGAATGCACGAGCCAAGCTCCGGATAGAAGCGCCCGAGATCGACCCCGCCGAGAATCCCCAGCTCTTGGAGCGATTCGAGCACTTCGCCGGCCGGCCGGCCGACGTCGGCGACGAACTCGTTGAAGAACGACGTAGCGTACTTGAGCGTCACGCCGTCGACGTTGGCGACGGCGCTGGCGAGTTCGCGCGAACGCGCCAGATTGAGCGCGGCGGCATCGCGCAGGCCGGTCTTCCCCATCAGCGCCAGGTAGATCGTCGCGATCAGCGCGCAGTGGGCCTGATTCGTGCAGATGTTCGAGGACGCGCGCTCGCGGCGAATGTGCTGTTCGCGCGCCTGCAGCGTCAACACGTAGGCCGTGCGGCCGGCGTTGTCGACCGTCTTGCCCACGAGCCGCCCGGGGATGCGGCGCATGTGCTCTTTGGACGAGGCGATGAAGCCCGCGTATGGGCCGCCGTAGGCCTGCGCGACGCCGAAGCTCTGCGCTTCACCGGCCACGATCTGCGCGCCCCACGAAGCCGGCGGCTCGAGTGCGGCGAGTGAGAGCGCCTCGGCGACGACGGCGATCGGCACGGTGCCGTTGCTCGCCACCGCTTCCTGCGCGCCCGGCGTCAGCGTATCGACGCAGCCGAAGAAGTTCGGCGACTGCAGCGCGAGTGCGGCGTACTCTTTGCCGCCGACGGCAGTCTCAAGCGCGCCGAGATCGGTAACGCCATCTTCGGTAACGGCGATCTCATCGACGGCGACGTCGAGCCCTTCGCAATACGTTCGCAGCACCGCGCGGTAGTTCGGATGGATGGCTCGCGAGACGAGAATTCTTTGGCGCCCCGTCGCACCCAGCGCCATGATCGCTGCTTCGGCTAGCGCGGTGGCGCCGTCGTAGACCGAGGCATTGGCCAGCTCCATCCCGGTGAGCAGGCAGATGTAGGTCTGCCACTCGTAGATCGCCTGCAGATAGCCTTGCGAAACTTCGGCCTGATAGGGTGTGTAGGCGGTGAGAAACTCGCCGCGCATCGCCAGCGCCGCGATCGCCGGAGGAGCGTAATGGTTGTAGGAGCCGGCTCCGAGAAACGAGCGGTAACCGACGCCGGCGTTCTTCTCGGCGAAGCGGTCGAAGCGGCGTTGAATTTGATACTCGGGAAGCGCCGGAACGACCTCGAGTTTGGCTTTGAGTGCGATCTCGTCGGGAACGCGCAGCAGTGCGTCGAGCGACTCGGCGCCGACCGCTGCGAGCATCTCGTCGATGTCGCGTTGCGTGTGGGGTGCGTACATTCGAGTACGATGGTTGCGTCGCGAGGCCGTAGGGTCCTCCGTAAAGAAAGCGAGCGGCGTGGCGCGGCTCGGTATCGCACTGGTGGCGGCAGGCGTGTTGCTGCGGGCGGCGCTCTATTTTCCGCTCGCGCTCTTTCAGATCGATTCCGACGGCACGCTGGCGGGGCTCTGCGCGTTCCGCGTGGCAGCGGAAGCCTATCCGCTCTTCTTTCCCGGCTGCACGCGGCTGAGTGCCGCGAGCTGTTATGTCGCGGCAGGCTACTTCCACCTGTTGGGCGACGGCCGCGTCGGGTTGGCGCTCACCGGCCTGACCTGGGGTGCGCTCTACGTCGTCTTTTCCTGGCTCTTCCTGCGTGCATTGCTCGGCGACCGGCTCGGATGCGTCGCAATGATCTTTGTCGTCGTGCCGCCCGAGCAGTTCATGACGGTCACATACGTGCCATGGGCTTACGGTGAGATCATGGCGTCGTGCGCGGCGACGCTTTGGCTCGCGACGCTGTGGCGGCAAGAAGGGCGCGTCTGGCAGCGCGTCGCGTTTGGATTGAGCGCCGGCTTCGGCATTTGGATATCGCTGCAGACCCTGATGGTCTTGCTGCCGGCCTTCATTTGGATTGCCTGGCGGCGGCGTACGGCGACCGTACGCGAAGCTCTTGTCGCCGGGATCGGCTTTGTCGTCGGTGCGCTGCCGTTCATCATCGGCAATGCGGCAAACGGCGCGGCATCGGTGACGCACAACTGGGCATCGCAAGCAGCGCCAAATGGGGCGGTGGTCGTCGACAACGTCGTCTGGTTCGTGGTGACGCAAGTTCCCAAACTGCTCTTCCACGAACCGGCCGGCTGGTGGTCGCTTTCGACGCCGCTGATCCTCGGATATGCGATCGTCACGGCCGGCTTCATCATCGCGCGCAATCGCGACGGGAAATATGCGGAGGCGTGGCAACTAATCTGGCTCGTGTTCGCAGGAGTCTTCCTGCTGTATGTTACCTCGCAAGCGGGCTCGATGCGCGGCTGGACTGTGCGTTATATCGCGCCGCTCTATCTGATCGTTCCGATTGTGTGCGCGATGGGGGCTCAGACGTTGTGGAGTTTCCGGAAGTGGTTGGCGGTCGGGGCAGTCGTGCTCGTGACGCTGCCGAACCTTTGGCTCTACAGCCTGCCGGGAACGACAACGCGCGCCGAGCTCACGCAGGGGCTCAAGGACGACGAGCATTTACGCGCACTGCTCGCACGACGCGGCATCCGAATGATCTACGGCGACTATTTCTGGGTCTACCACATCAACTTCGATAGCCGCGAGCGCATCGCCGGGATTCCGTCTTGGGCGGGGGGCGATTATTTCCATTACGACCAGCAGCTCGGCAACGCGGAGGTTCGCTGGGCACTGCTCGGCGGCCGCGACGAAGTGCAAAACTGGGCGCGGGCCGTCGGCGCTCGGGGAACGCTAACCCCCGACGGCGGCCTTTGGGCGTTCGTCGCCGATCGGCCGGCGCGTGCCGACACGACGATCGCATCGCTCCGCCGCCTGTTCCACTAGGCGACTGATCTTGTTCGCGCCCTGAGCACATCGAACGTGTCACCCTGACCCTGTCGAAGCATCCGTGCCGACGACGAAATCTTCGCCCACCTCGGGATGAACCCGAATGCCATGATCGATGGATCGGGCCAGCAGTATATCGTGTTCGACGTTATCGACGACGCGGCGCATTCTTCACCGGAATTAGCGCCTGCCGGCCGCGGTGCGGCCGCTATTCGGCCGCGAGCAGCTCGTATTCGGTGGGGCTGAGGAGGTTGGCGGTTTCGCCGTTGTCGCGCAGGCGCACTTTGATCAGCCAGCCGGCGCCGTACGGCTCGCGGTTCACGGCGGCGGGATCGTCGTCGAGCGTACCGTTGATCTCGATGACTTCGCCGGAGATCGGGGTGAAGAGATCCGAGACGGCTTTGACCGACTCGACGACGCCGACGTTGCCGAACTGCTCGATCGTGGCGCCGACTTTCGGCAGCTCGACGAAGACGATATCGCCAAGCGAGCCTTGCGCGTAATCGGTGATGCCGATCGTCGCGGTGTCGCCGTCAAGGCGAACCCATTCGTGTTCCTTACTGTAGAGCAGATCCTCGGGCTGCGCCACGTTCTCTCCTTCTCGTTATTTGGGACGTTTATAAAAGGGCAACGGCACGACGGTTGCGTTGTGCAACGCGCCGCGAATTTCGACGCCAAGCGTCGTATTCGGGTGTGCGGAATCCCGCTCGACGAGCGCGGTCGCGATGTTCTTGTTCTCGACCGATGGCCCGATCGAACCGCTGCGAATCTCGCCGACCCGACGGCCATGATGCATTACGGGGTAGCCTTCGCGCGCCGGCGCGCGTCCGTGCATTACCAGGCCGACAATTCTCGGATAGTCGTCGCGGTCGATCTGCGCTTGCAGGGCTTCTTTTCCGATGAAATTTTCCTTGTTGAACTTGATCGCCCAGAGCTGGCCGGCTTGGACGGGCGTGATCTCTTCGGTGAGCTCGTGGCCGTAGAGCGGCATGCCGGCTTCGAGCCGCAGCACGTCGCGCGCGCCGAGGCCGCAGGGTTCGAGCCCCTCGCCCGCGTGCGCTTCCAGCAGCACTTGCCAGAGCTGCGAAGCGGAATCTCCGGCGACGAAGAGTTCGAAGCCGTCTTCACCGGTGTACCCGGTTCGCGCGATGACCGCCGGCACGCCGTTGACGGTACCGCGCGCGCTGAAGTAGTACCTCATCGCTGCGAGGCCGACATCGGGGACGTGCGGCTGCAGCATCTGCACGGAGAGCGGCCCTTGAATCGCGATCAGCGCGTCTTTACCATGCCGATTCTCCAGCGACACGCCGTATTCGGGAGCAAAGGCGTTGACGTGCTCCCACATTTTATCGGCGTTCGAGGCATTGACGACCAGCAGCCAGCGATCGTCGAGAGAATAAAAGATCGTGTCGTCGCGGGCGCCGCCGGCGTCGTTGCAAAAAATGTTGTAGCGCGCTTGCCAATCCTTCATCGTCACGACCGAGTTGATGGTCAGCGTATCGGCCCATTGCGCGACCGCACCGCCGGTGAGCCAGAACTGCCCCATGTGGGAAAGGTCGAAGAGGCCCGCGCGATGACGCACCGCGTCGTGCTCTTTGAGGATGCTCGTGTACTGGACCGGCATCTCGAAACCGCCGAACGGCACGAGCCGCGCGCCCGCGCGGGCGTGATCGTCGTAAAGAGCGGTTCGCTTTAACTCGTCGGTGGCCACGGCACCCCGTTTTCACGACAGCCCACGGTAAAAGCCTGCCGGGCAGGGGCCGGGTCAGGAGCGGTGCTTGTTTACGGTCGCGTAGGCGATGCGCTTCGCCTCTCCCTCGGACTTCCCGCGCTCTTCTTCCGATTCCACGATGTGCTGCGCCTGGCGGTCTTCCTTGGCGTTAAAGCGATGCTTCTCGGGGCTCTGCTTATTGACGGTTGCGTAGCCGATGCCCTCAGCCTCTTCCGGCGAGTGGCCGCGCGCCTCTTCGCTTTCCTTGATGTGCTCGACCTGACGATGCTCTTTTTCGCTGTAGCGATGCTTTTGTGGCATGCCCTGTTCGTACCCATCCTTCGACAGGCTCAGGATGACATTTCCTTCGACAAGCTCGCCCTTCGACAGCCCTTCGACTCGCTCAGGGTGACAACACGTTAGGCGGGGGGCGTGAAGTGGCCCGACTTCGCCGGCTTCTCCTTGGGGTAGCTGTTGAGGAAATCGAGCGTGGCGTGCGCGACGATCTCCGTGCCGCTGCGGACGTAGACCTCGCCGTAGACGATGCGCCGGCCGCCGCGCAGCACGCGCGCCTCGGCGACGAGATCGTGGGGCGGACCGGCCGGAGCGAGGAAGTTGCACTGCAGGGCGATCGTCGTCGTATCCTGCTCGCGGCCGTAGATCGAAGCGAGCGCAACATAGAAGACGGTGTCGCAGAGGCTGACGATCGCGCCCCCATGCACGGCGCCCGTGCCGTTGGTGATCTCGGGGCGGTACGGCATGCGCATCACGGCCTTGCCGTGCTCGACGCGTTCGAGCTTCAGATCGAGGAGTGCAACGAAGTTGCTCTTCTCCTTCTCCCAGGCATGGGGTGCGTGTGAGAAATCGATGCTCATTTCGTCGCCTTTCTTCGAGCTAAAAAGTATCCCCGCCGGATGCCAGCATCCGGCGCAGGTAGAGCGGCAGTGAAAAGAGCCGCCGGTGCGTTTGCGCGTCGTAGAAGAAGCTATCGCCGGCAAGCGCCGCGCAGTAGGTGTCGATGCGCGCAGCATCGAGCTGGGTGAGATCCACCCGATCGCTGCAGGCGAGAAAAGCCCAATCGGTATCGAACGCCGGCACGTGCGTGTAGAACGACGCGACGTACTTGTAGTGGCGTCGCAGCGTGCGCGACATCTTGCAGTGCAGCGCCGCGTTGTGCACGCCGGCCGTGCTCGCCTGCAATGCGTAGATGCCTCCTTCAAGCAAGCGCGATTTGATCAGCGCGAAGACCTCCTCGTTGAAGAGGGGATTGCTCGGCGAATCCTCGAGCGGCTCGGTGAGGTCGGAGAGGATCGCGCCGTAACGATCGCCGTGCTCGCGCATGTAAGCCAGCGCATCGCCGACGACGACGTGCGCGCGCGGATCGTCGAACGCACCGGCCGACCACTCCGGAAGAAATTCTTTGGAAAGCTCGATGACGCGGCCGTCGATGTCGACCATCGTACAGCGGGCGACCTCCGGGCAGCGCAGGACTTCGCGCAGCGTCGCGCCCTCGCCGCCGCCGAGGATCAGCACCTGCGAGCGATCGGCCGCGGCCGCCAGCGCGGGGTGGACGAGGCTCTCGTGATAGATGCGCTCGTCGACTTGGGAACTCTGTGTGTCGCCATCGATGACGAGCATCTTGCCGAAGACCGGCGAGCTCAGCACCGCGACCTGTTGAAACTCCGTGTGCCCCGAGAAGAACAGGTCATCGATCGCGTGACGATGCTGCTCGGTGGGCGCGAACTCTTCGACGTACCATTGCCAGTACTGCGTCTTGGGCATGCCCGCCCTAGATTGGCCGCCCAAAAGCAGAACCCCGCCGTTTCCGGCAGGGCTCTTTTCCGCTAACGAGATTCTGCTGCGCTATCGGTATCTTAAGCGTTCCAGCAGTTCACGCCGAAGTAGAGCGGCGTTTTCGGGGGAATCGCAAAGCCCTTCGGCACGGCGTACTGCGTGATCGTCACGGTGTTGCCTTTGGCGGTGAAGTCTCCCGGGAACGAGGACCAGATAAACTTTCCGCCCGCCTCCTCATTCAGCAGCGCGACGCCGCAGGTTTTGCCGGGAAGACCCTTGGAGTCGGTGACGATGTACTGCAGAACCGGCTTACCCCCACCGGTTATCGGCTTAATGATTTGGGTGCTGTGATTCACCGCTACTGCGTAGATGAAGGTTTTACCGCGAGCCAGATATTTCGGGAAGCTTTTGCCTTTCCAAGGCGTGATATCGCCGGTACCGGTGGCGTCGGCCAGCGTGATCGACGCCGTGCCTTTGGTGGTGTTGTGCCCGATCGTACCTTTGACGGTGATGCTTTCGTACGCCGCCAACGTGAAGGTCGCGCCGGTCGGCTTCAGCGTGATCTTCGGATCGCAGGAGCCTTTGAACAGCCACCAGTACTGCGGCGGACTTTTGGCGCAGGTCGTAATTTCGGGCTGAACGAGCGAATCGTTGAGCGCCGTGGGACTGAGCGCGCTTTGACCGAGCCCGCCCGCCGATGACGGCACGAGACCGTGGCTAGCGCATGCTGCTAGCGCCACGGTCGCCGCGATTGCGGCGATGCCGGCTCGAATCATATGTGAACGCATGAGAATCGTTTCTCCCTCACTGCTGAGAGCGGTAACCGTATTTTGTGCGTAAAGTAATTAGACGGCAGGCGCATTGCGCCTCCCAAATTACAACGCGATAAAAATGATTATTGTTACGCCGAAAGCGTTTCTGCGCTCGCGTTGCGATCGATGACGTGAGTAAACTCACCGTCGCTTTTTTCGATGCCGCGCTTGAGCTCGGTTGCCAGCACGCTCTTGGCAGCGAGGGTGCGAGCGGCGTAATCGCAAGCGAGCCAGGGGTCGGTATGCTCGCCACATGTATAAAAGTCCATCGCCGCGTAGCCCATTTCGGGCCAGGTGTGGATCGAAAGATGAGACTCGGCCAAAATGACCGTTCCAGAGACGCCCTGCGGCTCAAATCGGTGAAAGGCGCTCTCCATAATTGTAGCGCCGGCGGCCGTGGCGGCCGCGTTCATCATGGCGGCAATGCCGGTGATGTCGGAAAGTAATGCAGGATGACAGCCCGAGAGCTCGCACACGATGTGCCTGCCGAGTGCCTTCAATTTGTACAGGTCTCCTTGACCTTTGAGGAATCCCACCTCCGGACTTCGTCGGCTGGCGGCTGCGGTGCAACCGTTCCCCCGACCTATCGACGAGCTCTGCCGGCGCTTTTGTTCGGTGCGCGGGCGACTCGCCGCGATGGCGCGATGGGCGCGCCCTCCCTTTCAACCGTGGACCCCTAGCAGGTCTCGCCTTCGAGCCGGGCCGGGGACCTTGGTCCTACCCTAAAAAAGGACCGGCGCCAATCATACCCCCTACACCCCCCCGTGTAAAGGGCTTTTCCACGACGAATTCACAGGTATTTAACAGGTATTTAAAGGTAGCACTTCATTATCTTGACTATGTCCGTCCTGGGGGGTACGCTGAGATGGCCATGGCATTGAAGTTAGACGCTCCGGTGAAGCCGGCCCAGCTCATCGAGGATTACCGGCACGGGTTCCACGACACCGAAAACTACGTCTTTAAATCGGACAAGGGCCTGACCCGCGAAATCGTCGAGCGGATTAGCCGGATGAAGGACGAGCCCGCTTGGATGCTCGAGTTCCGGCTCAAAGCGTACGACCTCTTCCTCTCTAAGCCGATGCCGACGTGGGGCGACACCAAGCGCCTGAGCGAGATCGACTTCGCCGACATCCATTATTTCGTGAAGTCGACCGACCAGACGGAGCGCTCTTGGGACGACGTCCCGGAGGATATCAAGCGGACGTTCGATCGCTTGGGTATCCCCGAGGCCGAGCGCAAGTTCTTGTCCGGCGTCTCCGCCCAGTACGAGAGCGAGGTCGTCTATCACAACACGAGCAAGGCGCTCGACGAGCAAGGCGTGCTCTTCTGCGACATGGACACCGCCGTCAAAAAGTACCCCGATATCGTTCGGAAGTACTTCGCGACGGTGATTCCGCCCGGCGACAACAAGTTCGCCGCGCTGAATTCTGCGGTGTGGTCGGGAGGGTCGTTCATCTACGTGCCGCCGGGCGTCGAAGTGGCGATGCCTTTGCAGGCGTATTTCCGAATCAACGCCGAGAACATGGGCCAGTTCGAGCGCACGCTGATCATCGCCGACAAGGGCGCCAAGGTGCACTACATCGAGGGCTGCACCGCGCCGAAGTTTTCGACGTCTTCGCTGCACTCCGCGGTGGTCGAGCTGATCGCGATGGAGGGTGCGTCGATCCGCTACACGACGATTCAAAACTGGTATCGCAATATCTTCAATCTCGTCACCAAGCGCGCGATCGCGTACAAGGATGCCACCATCGAGTGGGTCGACGGCAACATCGGCTCGCGCCTGACGATGAAGTATCCCTCGATCTATCTGATGGGTGAGGGCGCGCGCGGCGAGATCCTGTCGATGGCGTTTGCCGGTGAGGGTCAGCACCAGGATGCGGGCGCGAAGGTTATCCACGCCGCTCCCCGGACGACGTCGGTAGTAACGAATAAATCGGTGAGCGCGCACGGTGGTAAAACGACCTATCGCGGGCTCGTCGAGGTGCATCCGGGCGCGGTCGGCGCGAAGACGCGCGTCCGCTGCGATGCATTGATCATGGATGAGGAGTCGTCGAGCGATACGAAGCCGACGATGAAGATTCACGAGCAGCGCTCGACCGTCGAGCACGAGGCGAGCGTCAGCAAAATCGGCGAAGAGCAGCTCTTCTACGCGATGTCTCGCGGTCTCTCAGAAGCCGATGCCACGGCGATGATCGTCAACGGCTTCTTCGACTTCTTCGTCAAGGAACTGCCGATGGAATATGCGGTCGAACTCAACCGCTTGGTGAAAATGGAGATGGAAGGCGCCGTAGGCTAGCGCGTTTCGCTCCCGCCCCATAACGCAAAGCGGCACTCTTACGAGGGCCGCTTTTGTTCGCTTCCCGGAAGAATATTGAGCACGGTCTCTTTCGCAACATTTTCTCAGCTTGCGCAGGGGAACGAGGGCTATGCTAGTCCACTCTCCCTGCTTTGCGAAAGGAACGGTAGGCAGTGCGCGTCGTTACCGGAATCGCGGCGGTTGCCGTGCTAACAGCCTGCCACGGAGCGGCGAACTCGTTGCCGGAAGCCTCGAACGCGACGTGCCGCCCGCACGCTGCGCCCAGCGCCACGAACATGTTGCAAAGCGCGATCACCTCGCCGCAGGTTGAAACGGCCGCGCGGTTAGGCCTCTGGCCGCGCCGCGGGCCCTCGGTGCGAATTTGCGGCGATGTGGGGCCGGGGTTTGCGCGTTGCCAAGCATGGCTGCGCACCGACGTTCAAGGTGCCGTTCGGCCAAACACTCCGGCCGGCTACGCGCCAAGTGACCTTAAGGCCGCCTACGAACTTACATCGGACAGCCTGAACGACGGCGGCGGCCAAACCGTCGCGATCGTCGACGCCTACGACGATCCGAACGTAGAATCGGATCTCAACGTTTACCGAAAGCAGTTCGGACTGCCGGCCTGTACCGTCTCCAGCGGCTGCTTCACCAAACATCAGTTCACATCGCAGACGAACGTGGGATGGGCGGGGGAAGATTCGGTCGACGTCGAGATGATTTCCGCGATCTGCCCGAACTGCAAGATTCTCTTGGTGGAGGCGGCGTCCGCCAGCATCGCCGATCTCAGCAGTGCCGAACAATACGCAACCGCCAACGCCGATTACGTCAGCAACAGCTGGAGCGGCAACGAGGGCAGCCAAACGTACGATGCCGACTATCGGTCCGACTGCGGAGCGATCGTAGCCTCGACCGGGGACCACTCGTTCAACTCCGTCGCGCAGTGGCCGGCGGTCCTGCCACGCGTCGTCGCCGTCGGCGGGACGAGCCTCACCTCGGTCAGCCCGCGTGTGGAAACCGCTTGGCAGCGTGCCGGGAGCGGCTGCAGCAAGATTTACGCCAAGCCCAGCTTTCAAAGCGCGTTGAACACCGGGTGCGCAATGCGCGCAGACGCCGACATCTCGGCCGATGCAGATCCTCAGACCGGGGTTGCGATCTACGACACCTTCCGGCACCGGGGCTGGCTGGTCTTCGGTGGAACCTCCGTCGCCACGCCGATCGTTGCTTCGATTTTCGCCCTGACGGGGAGCACGCGCACGAACCTTTTGGGAAACCTGTACGCGCACGCTGCGGCTCTGAACGACGTCGTATCGGGGAGCAACGGCGCGTGCGGACCACCCCTATGCGTTGCCGGACGCGGCTGGGATGGTCCCACGGGCCTCGGAACGGCAAACGGGACCCAGGCTTTCTAAGCCCACGTCAGGTTGCCTAGAGCGTCGTCGGGTAGAAGGTATCGATGATGTGCGTGTGCGATCCGGAGAGGATTCTCTTTGGCGCTACGTTTCCGCTCGCGTTGTGGGCAAAGACGATTATCGAGAACTTGAGGTTTGGAATATCGATGACGTTCGTGCCGTAGATACTCCCATTTGCATCCGTACCTAAGGTTGTTAGATCGACGATCGTCGTCTTGTTCCCCTTGATCGTGGCGGCCGGCGAGACATTGCCGTGGGCACCCGCCGCGAATATCTCGATACAGCCCGCGTTGGGAACCATAATGCGGTTGTGCGGGTCGAGCACGACGTCGGATATCCCTAGAAGCTTCGTATGGCTGCCGCCGATCGTCGCGATCGGGGCGACGTTGCCATTCGCTCCGGCGGCAAACTCCTCGACCGGAGCGGTCGAGTCGTGGCCGTTCGCAACGTAGAGATGGCCGCTTGAATCGAACGACATTCCTAAGGGCTGCACGAGTTCGGTCGCGACCCCAGCGATCGTTCGAATTGGAGCGGTATTGCCGCTGGCCCCGGCCGCGAAAACATAGATCGCCTTAGCGGTGTAGTCCGATACGTAAAGCTCGCCGTGAGCGTCCACGGCGAGGCCCTCGGTGTTTTGGATCGGCACGCTCGAGCCTCCAAGGACTTTCGGAGCGACGTTGCCGTTGGAGTTCTTAGGGAAGATCAGAATTCGATGATCGCCATAGTTACCGTTGGCGACGAAGAACGTCCCTGATGCGGAATCGATCGCCAGCGCATCCGGCTGATCCAGGTTCGTCTTCGAACCGCCAACGATCGCCGTTGGCGCAACGTTGCCGTTCGCGGCTAAGGGAAATCCGAGAATCTCGTTGGTTTCGTAGGAGACGACGTAGGTGAGCGAGGCGCTGTCCGGCTGCGGGGACGACGCCGCGGGCGTGGAATCAGGCGCGGTTGCCTGCGGAACGAATGCGCCGGCGTCAGGGCGGTTCGCCGTACAGGCGGCGAGCCCGGCGGTTATCGCGAGGATCGCAAGGCGGCGATGGCAAGGCAGTTGGTTCACGGTAGGGCTCCTCAAAGTGCTACAAGTGCTGTTGGGCACATCGTAGCGATGTGAGCGTCCGCAAACGCCCGCCGGGAGGCCCACCGCGCCAAGCGCCTAGGGACCGCCTACGTCTTCAGGACCTTCAGCACAGCCTCGATCGTACTCCAGTTTCGCGTCGTGACCGGCACGCCAAGCGCCTTGTCGATCCGGCCGAGATATGAAATCGTCTTCATATGGCGCCGGTAGACGCCGAAAATGAATTGCTTTTTCCATCCGACGATGCGCACGTACCAATCGTCGTTCGAAGGGATTCCGAACGGCATCGCGGGCAGCCGTCCCGGCGGCGATCCGAGGACGATGCTGACGAAGCGAACGTGATCCCCATCGACCGGGATTCGCTTGAACGGCGGGCGCGTCTCGAGGGCGAGCAGATCCGTACCCTCGCACAAGACCACTTGCGCGTCGAACGGCAAACGGCGGACGAACTCCGAACGAAATGTTTGCGCCGCGCCAGGGTTGCGAACGACGAACAGGCCCGTCGCGCCGACGTTGACGACGTCGAAGCGCTCTAACTCCTTGGCTAGGAGCGAAGGGCGAAACCTTCGATGTCCACCCACGTTCGCGCCGCGCACGAACGCCACGATTGCCATGCCGTCCCATTTCGGGCTGGGCGCCCTTAATCCGGCGGAGGGTCTTAGCTCGACCCAAGGAACGCCTACGGCAATGGACGATGCTCGAAGACTCGCTGCCGCGCTCAACGCGCTCGTGAAATCGCCGCAGTTCTCGAACACAAAGGTGCGGGGCGCCGCGCGCCAAGAACCGGCCGTCAATTGGCCCGCGACTAAGCAGCTCAACGAAGACTTCAACGCGGAGGTCGACGGATGCGAATCGTTCGTCATGAACGACGGCAGCGTCTGCGTTTGGAAGCCGGGGCAGTTCCGTTACGCGGCCCAAGGCCGGCTCTAACGATGTCGATGAACGCAACCTTCGTGCAGGTGGACAGCGCCGAGCTTTCTCGCTTCGTTGCCGCACCCGAGTTGGTGGAGTCGCTCTTCCAAGAAGATGCGGGCGTGCCCGATGCCTTCAGCAACTTGGCGCAAGCGATGCGGGATCGGATACGGACTATCGGTCCGCAGATGCTCGCCGACACGGCGGCGCGCTTGGGCAAGACCCCGGAGGAGTTAACCGCGGCCCTCGGGAGTGACGATCTTTTGAAACTCTTCGAGGCGCGCGCCGCCGCGCAGCCTCCGAACCCATCGGGCAAACGCGACGTCCTTTCGCTCGACAAGGCGTGGCACGGCGTGCACTACATCCTTTGCGGTGAACCCGAGCCCGGGCCGGCACTCTTGAGCCAGGCGGTTCTTGGCGGCAGCGCGCTCGGTGACGACGACGAAGGCTTCTCCGGTTACGGCCCGGCGCGCTATTTCACCGCGGAACAAGTAGCACAGCTCGCCGAGCAGCTGAGTGTCCCCGGCCTAGAAGCAGAGGCCGCGGGACGCTTCGATGCCGCGCGAATGGAGGAGCTCGATATTTATCCGGGCTGGAAGAGCTCCGACGCAGATTGGGTGACCGACGGCTTTCGGCGCCTCCGCGACTTCTATGCAGACGCGGCGAAAAAGGGGCGCGCGATCCTTACCTGCCTCGTTTAGCGCTCCGCCGGCTACTTGGCCTTGCTTATTGCATTTGCTGCGGGCACCGGGTCGGTTTCGAGATCGCCCGGAAGCGGGATGGGGGATACCGCCGGGCGCACTCGAAATTACAGACGATGATACGCTCCTTGGCTGTCGCAGGTGCAATCGCTCTGACAATCCTTACGCCGGCGATAACGATCGCGGCGCCGCCCACGGTAGTCGTGCCCGTGTACCGCGGAGCGGCTCCGCATCCGCAGGCGCGTTCTGAGGCGGGGCGTGCAACCGAGCGGAGTGTGTATCGGACTCCCGAGATCAATCTGCACCCAAGATCGCTCGAGCCGAATGGTGGAACGCTCTATCCCAGCTGGCGTGGAACATCGGAGCCGAGCCGCAGCTATGTTTTATATCAGCCGCCGCCGTGGCTCCAAGCGGGGTGTCTCGCAAACAACTTCGCCCCGTCGGCCGCACCGGCGAGCGCGTATGCGCCTCCTGCGAACACAACGATCGGATCGCTCGTCGATAACCAATCGAAGGATCTCTTCTCAGCGACGCCTTCGCATCGCGCCAACTTAGCGTCGAGTGCCGGCGCGACGGCGGCGACGAATACGCCGGGGTTCAGTCTGCAGTTTGTGCCGTCGCAGTGCGCACCGGCTAGCTCGATTACGTTCTAGCAAACTCTTTATTATGCGTGCGTTAAGGCGTTAAGGCGCGGCGGGAGCGTTGCCTCCGGCGGCGTAGGGAAGGGGCAGCGAACCTCGACTGAAAGGAGCAGCCCTTGAACCTCAAGCACGTGACGATCCTCGCGATGCTCGCCGGCGCACTCGCAGGATGTCAGGCGATCGCCGCAACGAGCCCTTCGCAGCCGGGGACGAGCGTCGCGCAAAACATTCCAGTCGGAGCGGCAAAAAAGTTTACAACGAAGTACGTCCAGCTCGTTATTTTTGAAAATCAATCCTACGACGAAGTGATCGGCAATCAGCACGCGCCCTATATCACGAGCCTCTCGAAGACGTGGGCGAACATGACGCAGAGCTTTGCGATCACCCACCCCAGCGAACCGAACTACCTTGCGCTCTTTAGCGGTTCGACCCAGGGCGTCAACGGCGATCAGTGCCCCGTCAGCTTCGGCGTCGACAACCTCGGCAGCGAGCTGCTCGCGGCCGGAATCTCGTTCCGCGGTTACGCCGAGAGCATGCCTTCCCTGGGCTTCACGGGATGCCAAGCCGTGCCCGACAAACTCCCGAGCCGCTGGCTGTATATGCGCAAACACGTGCCGTGGCCCGACTTCACCAATCTGCCCGCGTCGGTTAGCTATGTCTACAAGAAGCCGCTGACGAAGGTGCCCGCGCAGTTTGTCTGGATCACGCCGAACATGTGCAACGACATACACGACTGCTCGATCGCGACCAGCGACAAGTGGGCTTCGAAGAATCTGCCCAAGCTGATCGATTGGGATACGGCCAACAACGGACTGCTGATCCTGACCTTCGATGAAAACGACGGCAGCCCGGGCAACCAAATTCCCACGATTCTGATCGGCAACGTCAAGGCGGGACAGTTCAGCCAAACCGTAAACCATTACAGCGTGTTGCGAACGATCGAGGATATCTTCGGTGTCAAAGCGCTCGGATCGGCCGCGTCGGCCTCGCCGATCAAGGGCGTCGTCAAATAGGAGGCTGTCTCGACTAGCATCTCTATGCGAGCGATCCGAATGCGGTCGCTCGCATTTCTTTTTAGCGGGCTCGTCGTAACGACGGCGCTCATCGGCTGCGGTTACGCCAGTACGCGCCACGACGTCGTTTACAACGGGACCTCGCTCGCGATCGACGGCCGGCAGGTGGCGCTGTCAGCGGCGCAGTTCCACTATTGGCAGCTTCCGGCACCCCAGCTTTGGCCGGAGGTTTTCCGCCGCATCAAGGCGGCGGGGTACAACGCCGTCGCGCTCGACCTGTACTGGGGCTACCACTCCGCGCGGCCGGGAACGTACGACTTCAGCGGCGTTCGCGATCTCGACACCCTCTTCGACGAAGCGGCGCGGGCCGGTTTGTATATCGTCGTGCAGTCGGGGCCATACATCGATGCGGGTGCCGATGCGAGCGGGCTTCCGGATTGGATGCTGGCGCGCACGGCCAGCCGCAGCCGGCTGCGCGCGCGCTATCTTCGCGAGTCTCGTGAGTGGTTCGCGCGCATCGATGCGATCGCCGCGCGCCATCAGCTGGCCAACGGTACGGGCAGCGTGATCCTCGACGAGATCGGCGAGCGCGACGCGCCACGTACCGCACGTTTGGAGCGCGTTGTGCGCGAGGACGGAGTCACGGTTCCGTTTGGAACGACGCTATTCGCCGAGGCGTATCGGGGAACTCCCTGGGGATGGACGAGCGCCGGCCCCTCCGACGCTTGGGCGCCCTCGCCCAAACAGGTGGAGTTTCCGGCGATTACCGGCTGGCGCCGGCATTCCGACGAGACGAGATCGAACCCTCGTTCAACGATCAGGCGTGGCCGCCGTTGCTGGTCTCGCGACCGTTCGATCGCGACGACCTGCAAAACGGCTTGCCGGTAAGCGGAAATTTCTTCGGTGTCGACGATTACGGGTTCCATCACGGCGCCGTCTGGTATCGCGGGCACTTTACTGCGACCGGCACCGAGCGCGCGTTCGTCGTTGACGCGATCGCCGGACGCGGCGGCGCGTGCGGTGCGTGGCTCAACGGCGCGTCTCTCGGAAGCGCAGCGGCCGATATCGACGGGTTGATTCGCGTTTCGCTGCCGGTCGAACCCACGATGCTGCGGCGCGGCAAAGCAAACGCGATCGCGGTGCTCTTCGAGAACGCGCCGCACGACGAAGACTTTAACCGCGACAGCACGCGCGTGCCGCCGCGCGGTATCTTGCGCGCGCGGCTCGTCGGCGGCGCGGGGAGGATCGCCTGGCGAATTCTCGGCAATGGCGAGTTTAACAGCGACCCCGTGCGCGGACCGCTCGATGCGGGCGGACTTGCCGGCGAGATCGCCGGATGGCAGGATCCGGCATTCGACGATCGTTCGTGGGCAAAGGCGACGCTGCCGGCGCGCGCCGGCCGCGCGGGCGTCACGTGGTATCGCGTACGGGTGCCGCTCGACGTCACCCTCCCAGGCGACACGTTCGCGGCGGTGCGGGTCGACGACGCCCCCCGCGCCGACTATCGCGCCTCCATCTTCGTCAACGGCTGGCTGGTGGCGCACTACGCAAGCAGCACCAGGCGGTCCCACACCTTCCCGCTACCGACCGGTATCGTCGATCCACACGCCGAGAACACGATCGCAATCGCGCTCTGGAGCCTCGACGACGCCGGCAGCCTCGGGCGCGTTGCGCTGACAACCGTCCGCGCGTTTGTCGATCCCCGGTCGCCGATTCCGGACGTGCCGGAGGTGCGGGCGCTCAACGGAGTCGCACGGCTGCAGCTGGCCGTGGCCAGCGACGCGACCAATCCCGCGCCGCACTTCGTCTACCGGGGCGCCGGCGCCGCGCCGACGATCCGCGTACGCCCCGGCGACACGATCGAGATCGCGCTGCGCAACCAGCTGCCGCGTTCGACCAGCACGGCGAATAACGTCAACCTGCACTTTCACGGCCTCAACGTGGCGCCCGCGCCGCCGGGCGACGATGTCATGACGACCCTCGCCCCGCCCGGGACCTTGCTGCGCTACCGCGTGCGCGTACCGGTTACGCAGCCGCCGGGACTCTACTGGTATCATCCGCACGCACATGGTGAAACGTATTGGCAGGTAACCAGCGGCATGGCGGGCGCGATCGTCGTGGCGGGGTTGCGCGAACGAGTACCGTTGCTGCAAGCAACGCGCGAACGAACGATTATCGTGCGCGACGTCCAGAGGGTCCCGAACATCATGGCGATCCCCTGGTACGCGCGCAAGATGACGCCGCGCTTGGCTCACGCGGTCGATGCCGACGACAACCCTGGGCCGAACGCGTCGTGCCTCCCCGAGCCAGGCCTGCACCTGACGCTCAATGGACTTTCCCAGCCGCAGATTGCGCTCGCGGACGGCGAACGGCAGCTCTTTCGCGTACTCAATGCGTCTGCGAGCCGTATCCTGGATCTCGCGGTCGACAACGAGCAAATCGGCGTTGTGGCGATCGACGGTTATCCGATCGCTTCGTATCCGGGGAATCCAACGATTCTGTGGATGCCGCACGTCGTCGTACCGCCGGGAGGACGCGCCGAGTTCGTCGTTACCGGCTTAAAGCTGCCGACGCTGCTGCGGACACGCTGTTACGAGAGCGGCGCCGGCGGGGACCGCGATCCGCAAGCGGTGCTCGCGGCGATTTCCAGCCAGGACTCGGATGCCGGCGGCGCTGCGCCCAACGATGCGCCGGAGCCGCCGGAAAAAGCTGCTTCAATAGCGGCGCCCCCGGCAAGACTGCGCCGCACGATCGTATTGACGGAGGACGCGGATGGCTTTTACATCGATGGCCGCGCGTTCCGGATGAACGCACCGGCCGCCGTCGTCGTACGCGCGGGTACGGTCGAGGAGTGGACGCTGCGCAACAAAACCGACGAGGTGCACGACATCCACATCCACCAGGTGCACTTCCTCGTCGAATCGATCGGCGGGAAGAGCGTTTACCCGCGTCTGTGGCGCGACACCGTGCTCGTACCGGTCCAAACGCGCGATGGGGTCAAAACCACGCCCGGCATCGCGCGCATTCTCGTCGACTTTCGCAACCCGGCGATTCGCGGCACGTTCGTCTTCCACTGCCACATGCTCGATCACGAAGACGGGGGCATGATGGCGAAGATCAAAGCGATTTGATGACAATCGAAGCAATCTAGATAGGATGCTCGCTTCGCCGAATGAAGAATCATCGCCGGAGGAGCATGGAAAACTCGCGCTTACAGGCCTTCGCAGCGATCGCGCTCGCCCTCGCCGCCGGGTGCGCGGCAGTGCGCCTCGCACCGCCGCTGCCGCTCGGTTCGGCGAATAAAGGGAGTACCGGCCTACGAGTGGGCTCGGCGCTGCTTCGTCGCTGTCTCGGTGGCGACTACCAGTGCGGGACGGTACAGGTCGATCTCGATCCGGCCGGTCGCGTCCCGGGCAAGATCAACATCGCCTTCGCGTGGCTGCCGCATTCGAATCGCTCCGCACGGTCCGGCGGCACGATCGTCGCCGTCGAAGGCGGTCCCGGCTATCCTTCGATCGGCTCCCGGTCACTGTACCGCGAGCTTTACGCGCCGCTGCTCCTCACGCGCGACTTGCTTCTCGTCGACAACCGCGGAACGGGTCGATCTGAGGCGATCGTCTGCCAACCGCTGCAACGCGTGCACCTCATGCAGCTGCGAAATGTTACCCGGTGCGGGCAGCAGCTCGGGCGCACCTCGGACCTGTATGGAACGGCAATCGCAGCCGACGATATGGCAACCATCCTGTCAACGCTGCGCATACGCAAGGTCGACCTTTACGGCGACTCATACGGTTCGTTTTTCGTCCAAGCCTTCGCGGGGCGGCATCCCGATCGCGTTCGCTCGATTGTGCTCGACGGCGCTTATCAGGTGACGGGCGGCAGCCCATGGTATCCCAGCACCGCCCGCGAGCTGCGAAGTGCCTTTAACGCAGCGTGTACTCGCTCACCAGTCTGCGCGGATTTGCGCGGCTCGTCAATCGATCGGATCGAAAGCCTGCTCGCACAGCTCCGCACCAATCGCGGCCGCATTACCCCGACGAATATTGCGTTCGTCATGGATAGCGCCGGGCTCGATCCGCTCGCGTATCGAGATCTCGACGCCGCAGCGCGCGCGTACGTAAACGCGCACGACACGCTGCCGCTCGAGCGGCTCGTCGCCGAGGCCTACGCCGAGGAAGAGGGCGCCGGCGGCCGAGCACGAGGCTACAGCCAAGGGCTCTTCGCCGCAGCGAGCTGCGCGGACAATCCGCAGGCCTACGACATGCGCCTGCAGCCGCCGGAGCGCGTCGCCGCTTGGCATCGGGCGCTCGAACGGAAACGCAAGAGCGATCCCGCGCTCTACGCTCCATTTTCTGTCGACGAATATCTCGGCATACCGATCGACTACGCGTACCTGCAGCTCTGCACCACGTGGCCGGTCGCCTCAAAGCAGCACCCGGCCGGTCAGCCGGTACCGCCCAATGCGCGCTTTCCAAACGTGCCGGTCCTCGTGCTTAACGGCGATCTCGATACGATCACCACGCCGGAGGAAGGCGCGCGTGCGGCGGCGCTCTTCGCGCGGGCGACGCACGTGATCGTCGCCAACACCGGACACGTTACGGCGCTCGACGACTTCTACGGCTGTGCGGCCGGCATCGTTCGCCGCTTCGGGCAAACCGGAAAGGTCGCCGCGCAGTGCGCCGCGCGCGTCCCCGCACTCCATCTCGTTCCGGCATTCTCTCGCACGCTCGATGAAGTCCATCCGGCCAGTCCATCGCACGGGAATCGCGCCCCCACACGAGAGTTGCGCGCAGCTGCGGCCGCGCTGCTTGCCGCTGCCGACGTTCTCGCGCGCTCGTACGAGTTCGGACTCACCTCGGGCTCGGGTTTGCGCGGCGGGTCGTACGCAGCGACTCCAAAGAATGCCACGGACCGGGCGATGCTTTCCAGCATTGGGTGGACCAAGGATCTGGCCGTTTCCGGCGCGGCCGACTTCGACGCGCGCGACGCAATGGCGCACGCTCATCTAACGGTATCAGGTGCTGCGGCCGGCAACCTCGACGCCGCATGGCCGACGGCCGGCAGCAGCGCCGCTGCGCGGGTCGACGGAACGATCGACGGCTATCACCTGGAAGCGACGATGCCCGCCCCCTAGTCACAAGACGAACGCGTCGTTTCAGGGCGTGGCGGCGCGAACATCGCGCCATGCATGTCGTATCGTAAGAGGTTCGGGAGCTTAGCGCAGCCGTAGAGCATTACCCCGCCAGTTCGCCGAGGTTCCCTTGCTAATGGTCACACCGAAGAGCTCGCCGAAGCCCGAAATCTTTTTGATCGGTTCGCTCCCGTGAGGATAACGCCAAATGCCGACCGTATTGCTCGTGACAACCGGCACAACGATTCTTCTGCCTTGAATCCAAAAGCCGCCGGTGCGTTCCCCAACCAAATTGAGATCTATCATTTTTATAACCTGTCCGGTGGCGCGGTCCACGCGATAAACGTAACCTGACTCTCCGTCGGCTACGGTAAGGTCGCGGCCATCCCACTGCACGCCGCCCGGCGCCGCGACCGGTACACTCAGCGTGATGTTGGACAACGACCCTTTCCCTTTACGCAGCGCCGCGAAGACGAAATTCGAAGACGGCCCTATCCCATCAACGAACAGGTCGCCCTTAGGATCGTATCCGCAGAACCACGCTTTGGCCATCGATGGATCCGTGTACGCCGCCGGCGAACCGCTCGCGTTGGGAAATACCAACACGTGACCCGAGAGACTCGTCACCGCCAAATCGCCGGTCGCCGGGCTGATGGAACAGTCGATCGGAAATTCGCCGGGGACGGAAAGCCGATTAAACGGCGTACTGCCGCCATGTGCGAACTCAAAGATTGCGCCGGCGCTCCCTGCGGTTATCCAGACGTTTTGGTTGCGATCCGTGCACATGCCGGCCGGCGTGCTCTCAAAGCCGGTCAGCACCCCGACCTTCCGTAACGAAGGATACGAATACAGATCGACGACGTCGGTCTCCTGATCGGAAACGTAGAGCAAGTCGCCTCCCCTTTCCCCCGGGAGTGCCGGCGACGCGCCGCCCATTGCCGGTCTCGGAAGGGAGTCCATTGCTGGGGCTTGCCCTTGCGCGCAGGCCGCGAGCATGACCACAATGCAAAAACTCAGGGCTTTCATTTAGGCCCTCCTCACCCGCGCAATCATTGCGCCAGGCAGTGCGAACCTCCTCGCCGCCCGAAGTCAGCTTGCGCGCACTCAAACGCTCCGCGGCGTTGGGGAGGCCCTGAGGGTTTTGTTTCAGCCCCTAAGGGAAAGACGCGGTAAAGCCTCATGCATAGGCGTCGGCCCCAATCGCATCGAGTGCCTCGATTAGCGGCCCGGCTCCACGTATAGCCAGGACTTCAATCGGCCGCGCATCGTTGAGAAAGGGCTCGTGCCCCACGAGCCACTGGGTCGCGACCCCGGGAGTAAAGACTTGGAACGCTCGCACCAGCACCGCATGTACATCGAGTATGCGGAACGACATTTCCGCGCTGATCTTTACCCCGCCGTTCCATCGTGGCAGCATTGCTGCGTCGACGTCGAGCAGCCCGGCCAACGCGTTATGGCCGTAGGCTTCGATCAGTCGCGAAAGCAGTGGGCGAACATCGCTTAGCGCTTGCGGATCTTTCGGCTTTGCAAGGGGATCGATCAAGGGGGTCCATCGCCGCCCGCCCATGCGATTATCGTAGCCGATGCTAGGACTTCAGTCAACGGATTTCGTTCACTAACACGTCCTTCGACAATCCTTCGACAAGCGCAGGATGACACGAGCACGGTCAGGGTGACGCGGGTTTACGCTGTGCTTCGTAAATCGAAAGCTGCGCAAACGCCGCAGAGAGCAGCGGGAGCTTCAGCCCCGCCGCCTCACCCCGCCGGCACATATCTCCCAGTATCGCGTCCGCCTCGAGGGCCGCGCCTTTCTGCAAGTCGCGATACATCGATGACGCGAGCGGCGAGCCCGCCTCCGTTAGCGTTGCGCGGCTGCTTTCGATCGCCTCGGGCCGCGGCGCGAACCCGGATGCGGTCGCGACCGCGACGCACTCGCCGTGCATGGTCAGCGCTAGCTGGCGGCCGCCCGGCGCCGCCGTAATCTCGCCGATCGTCCCGCGCAGTAGGCACGTGATGCCGCCGAGCGCGGCGATAAACACAAACTTCTCCCACATCTCGAGCAGAATATCGGAAGAGACGCGCGCGTCGAAGCCGGCGCCTTGTAGCGTACGATCGACTTGCTCGATCCGCTCCGAGTGCGAGCCGTCAAGCTCGCCGTAGACGAGCTTCTGTGTTCCGGTCAGCTGCACGATTCGCCCCTGCGCGTCGAGCGTGGTCGCGACGATGCAAACGCCGCCCAGCACGTGCGCTTCGCCGAACTTCGCTTTGAGCTCGTCCAGATGACGCATGCCGTTGAGCGTCGGCAAAATCAGCGTATCGGCACCAACCGCCGGCGCGATATCTTCGAGCGCGCCTTGAAGCGCATAGTTTTTGACCGTCAGGAGCACCAAATCGTATGGCTGGGAAAGCTCATCGCGGGTGACGACCTTGGGGTGTAGCGTCGCGTTGCCGTTGGGGCTGACGATCTCGAGGCCGCGCTCGCGTAGCTGCGCCGCGCGCTGCGGCCGCGCGAAAAACGTTACGTCGCGCCCCGCTTGCTCCAGACGGCCGCCGAAGTATCCACCGACGGCACCGGCGCCGACTACGAGCAGTCGCATTTTACACCGTGATTTCGTAGACGAAGGTCGGCGCGTCGAGGCTGTCGAGGCGCTGGCCGTCGACTTCAGCTTGCGGATACATTAGGAAAGCAACCGTGTCGCCGGTCGAGCCGGGAAGCGCGATGTCGTGGCCGTCGTTGTAGACCATGTAGTTGCCCTCCCACGATCCGAAGAGCAGGCGCCGGGCTTCGACGACCTTTGGGTCGCTCATGCTCAGGCTGCCCGGCGGCTCTTCGAGCACGACTTTGCGTACGTCCGCGGGATCGAGCGGTATCCAGCCGTAGCCGTTCACGAATGCTTCGGCGCGGCAGTGCTGCGCTTTGGTAATCGTCGTGCCATTCGCGCCGAGCGCCTTATAACCGAGTTCCGACGGCGCAACGCGAATGCCGTACAGATCGCGCGCCGGAATGCCGGACGCGCGCGCCAGGCCGACGGCTAAGCCGTTGATGTCGGCGCATTTTCCGGTGAAGTCGCCGCTCTCGAGCAAGAACGAGATATTACCGAGCCCGCAGCCACGCGTCTTGGGATTGCGCGACGTGTTCGCGACGATCCATTCGTAAATCTTGCGCAGTTTCTCGAGATCGCTCGTCGCACCGGCCGTCGCGGTGTCGGCGGTGCGTTTGACGATGCCATCGGTCGGAATGTACTTCGAGGGCGCGGTGTAGAGCGCGATCTCCGCTGCCGATAGCGTAACGTTGCGATCCGGCTTGGAGAGATCGACGCCGAGATTGCGCGTCGTAACGTGGGAGACGACGGTCAGATCGCCGCCGCCGTGCGTGCCTTTCGGCCACTGCGCGTAAACCATCTGCGTACCCCAGCTCGGGTCGGTGACGATCGCAACCTCGCCGGCGTTGCCGCGCCACGTGCTCGGCCCGGGCCGCATCCAGCTCGCTTCCTTAAACGAAGGAATTGGAACCCACGCCTTCGCGTTGCTGCCCTTGGGCAGTGTTATCACCGTCGTAACTTCGTACGAACGCCACGGGCCCGGTTCGATCTCGGGCGCGGCCGCGCGGGCGGAGCGCGCCATCAGGGGCGCAAGCGAGAGGGCCGCAGAGGCGAAGACGAATCCCTTTCGTTTCATAGCCTTCGCAAAAACGTGGATAGGGCGGCTTTGGTTTCACGGTTCATGGACCGCAGAGGCGCTGACCGGAGGGTTCGGGCGCGACGGCGTCGACGCTTCTAACTAAAAGGAGCGTCATGCCGTCGATAGCCCAAAACGTCGAGATCCTGCCGTTCGATGAAGCACGCGATTCCTGCGAAGGGGTGACCCGCTTGCTGCACGCGGCCTACCGCGGGCTGGCCGAGATGGGGCTCAACTACGTCGCAGCGACGCAGGATGCGAAAACGACGCGCGGGCGCATCGCGGCCGCGACGGCCTGCTGGGTGGCGCGCCGAGCGGGCAGCACCGTCGGCACGATCTGCTACTACGCCGAGTGTCCTTCCGCACATCATCCCGACTGGTACCGGCGAGGCGACGTGGGTTTCTTCGGCCAGTTCGGCGTCGAACCGTCGCTGCAGGGTTCCGGCATAGGCTCGCGGCTGCTCGCGGCAGCCGAAGCCCGCGCGATCGCCGGTGCGAAGAACGAATTTGCGTGCGATACCGCGGAGCCCGCGCAACAGCTCGTCGCGTACTATTTGCGGCACGGCTTTCGCATCGTTGCGCGGCATCGCTGGCCGCACGCCGTCTACGACAGTTTAATTCTGAGCAAACGGATCGGGCTCACGATCCGCCGCGCTACGAACGCAGATGCTTCGGAGATCCTACGGATCGCGCACTCGATGCCGTGGACGCAAGACGAGTATCTGCAGCATCAGCTCGCGGCGGGCTGCGTCGACGCCGCGTGCGACGCCAATCGCATCGTCGGCTTCGTCACGTGGAATCGCCAGTTCTTCGCGCGGCCGTTCGTGTGGTTGTGCGTAGTCGATCCGAAATACCGGCGCAGCGGCGTCGGGTCGCTGCTGTTCGCACACGTCGAGCGCGCCTGCGAAGGCGACCGCCTCTATTCATCGGCGAATCGCAGTCGAGCAGGGATGCACGGCTTCTTCGAACGGCGCGGCTACGTTCGCGCGGGAGAGGTCGACCTCGACCCGGGCGACCCGGAGGTTTTCTACTTCATCGACTTGTGATACGCGATCGCTAGAGAATCAGGTGCACGTCGCCGAACTCGTGGTAGAAGTACCCGTGTTCGCCGGCCTGGGAATAGGCCGACTCGAGCAATTCCGCGTCGGCGAAGGCCCGCAGCATATCGAGATGCGTCGCGCTGGGGCCGTGAAAGCCTGAGAGCAGCGCATCGACCGCCCGCGGACGGTACGCGGCGTCGATGAAGAGCTCCGTCCAGCCCGCAGAAGCGATCACGCCCTCTTTCGTCGCCGCGCTCTCCAGTGCACGGACGACCGTCGTTCCGACGGCGACAACCCGTCGTCCCTCGCGTCGTGCGGAATTCACACGCGTCGCCGTTTCGACGGGAACGATGAAGCGCTCCGTTCCCGGCCGCTCCGGCGCTTCGAAGCTTGCGATGCCGCAGTGCAGCGTAACGGTCGCGAACTCGACGCCGCGATCGCGCAGCCGGGCGACAACGCTCGGCGTGAAGGGCCGAGCGGCCGACGGCATCTCCGAAGACCCGGCGTTACGCGCAAAGAGCGTCTGGTAGTCGGCAAGCGGAAAGCGCCGATTGAGATACGCATAGGTAATCGGGGCGCCGAACTTACCGAGGTGTCGCTCCATCGGTGCGTCGAGCGCGAACGTCGCGTACCACAAGCGCGGGCGCTGCGGCTCGACCGGCGCGAGCATCGTCCCCGTCGCTCCGCCTGCAAGCGCGAGCACTTCACCGGCGACGACCGCGGCGCGCGGCTCCACCATCCACAGACGCGCGTCGATCTTCGTGCTGACGTGCAGCGGAACGGCGCTGCCGTCGGGCCGGTGCGCCAGGAGCGCCGCCGGCAGCGTCGCCGAATCGTTGACGACCAGAAGATCGCCCGCGCGTAGCAGCGACGGCAAATCGTAGAACCGCGCGTGCGATTGCGAGCCGTTACGGCGATCGGTAACGAGCAGCTTTACCGCATCGCGCGCGACGCCGCGATACTCCGGCGGCTCGGTCGCCTCGACCAGGCCGCCCGCAAGTGCCGCCGCAGCGGTCACGCGGGTACCAGATCCGAAGCGCGAACCCGGGCGTAGCCGCCCTCCATCCCAGCGACGGCGCGCAGGAGCGCGCGGGCGGAGTCGGCGGGATCGCGCAGTTCGTTTGGGTCGGCGTGAGGAATCGCGGCGCGGTGCATCGCGGTATTCATATCGCCGGGATCGAAGACGAGCACGCGCGTCGAGCGTCCCTTGAGTTCGACCGCGAGCACGCCCGAGACGTGTTCGAGAGCGGCCTTCGTAGCGCCATAGCCACCCCAGGTGGGGTAGGCTTCCACGCCGGCATCCGATGTCACGTTCACGATCGTGCTCAGTTCCGATCTAACCATCAGTTTGAGCGCGTGCTGCATCAGATGAATCGGCGCAAACACGTTGACCTCGAAAAGCGAGTCGAAGCTGCGGCGGTCGAGCCGGTCAATCTCGGGAAGCGGCGTCTTCCCGAGCGTTGACGCGTTATTCACGAGGAGGTCGAGCCGGCCATAGCGTTCGGCCGCCGCGATCATTGCGTGCACGTGATCGGAATCGGCCACGTCGCCGGCGATTGCGACGATTTCGCCGAACTCCGCCAGCTCCCGACGCGTCGCCTCGAGCTCGACCGGATCGCGCGCGTCGGCGATGACGCGCAGCCCTTTGACGAGCAGTTCGTGAGCGAGCGCCTTGCCCAACCCGCGCGAGCCGCCGGTGACGATCGCCACTTGTCCTGATTGAAACCATTCCATAACGAGGAAGAGTCTACAACCTAAAGTATAGTTGAGGTCAAGAGATGGAATACCTTACCGTCGGTGAA
Organism: Candidatus Cybelea sp.; assembly: GCA_036489315.1. Lineage (NCBI taxonomy): Bacteria > Bacillati > Vulcanimicrobiota > Vulcanimicrobiia > Vulcanimicrobiales > Vulcanimicrobiaceae > Candidatus Cybelea > Candidatus Cybelea sp. The sequence continues at coordinate 77,457 of DASXFZ010000021.1, read as the reverse complement.
ATTGCCAAACGCAGCGGCTTGCCGGTTTCCACCATTCACTTTTGGGAACGCAAAGGGTTGATCCGCAGCACCCGCAGCGACGGCAACCAGCGTCGGTTCGCCCGCGCCGAGTTGCGCCGCCTGGCAGTCGTCAAGATCGGCCAGCGCGCCGGCATTCCACTCGCGGAGATCCGCGACGTGCTCGATACGCTGCCGGCCGATCGCGCGGTCTCCGTGCGCAGCTGGTCCGCACTTTCGAAACACTGGAAGCAGAGCCTCGATGACCGGATCGAACGCTTGACCGCGCTGCGCGATCGGCTCGGACAATGCATCGGCTGCGGCTGCCTCTCGCTCAACAAATGCCGGCTGCAGAACCCGTACGACGAGCTCGCCGAAGAGGGTCCCGGCGCGCGCCTTCTCAATTTCGAAGAGTAGCGCCGTTCCCCCGGAAACCCAACCTGGCGAGAAGGTTTTAGGTCGACTATGAAGGTTCGCAGGCTCAATCACGCGGTGCTGCGCGTTCGCGACGTCGACCGCAGCCTCGAGTTCTACACCCCGGTGCTTGGTTTTGAGACCGTCGCGCGCATCGGACACGCAATGGCATTCCTGCGTGCGCCGGGCTCGGAGAATCACCACGATCTCGGGCTTGCGCGCGTCGGCCCAAATGCGCCGCCGCCCAACGAACGCGGAGTTGGGCTCTACCACCTCGCTTGGGAGGTCGACGAGGTCGAATCGCTGCGCGAAGCCCGCGACGCACTGCAGCAGCGCGGAGCGATTAGCGGCGCGAGCGACCACGGTGTGACGAAATCGATCTATGCATACGATCCCGACGGCAACGAGTTCGAATTGATGTGGATGGTCCCGCGCGAGCATTGGGGCGAGTACGAAAATGCCGCGCCAACGCGACCGCTCGACCTCGAGGCCGAGATCGAACGGTGGAGTAGGGCGACTTCGCATTAGAGGCAAGCTCCCAACGGGCGCGAAGTACCGCTCATTGTGGGATCGTTATGCAAGCGGTTCGCTTGGGCCATTTCCGCGCTAGTTTGCGCGATCGCGACGCCGGCACTTGCCGGCACGACGCCGGGAGGCCTCGCACCCTCGCAGGTTGCAAAACTGCACACCCAGCCGCTGCCGGTTGTCGTTCCCGGTTACGTGCCGGCCGGCTTCCGGCTCGCCCGCGTGGACGTGACGAACCTCAAATCGAAGCCGACCGCCGCGAACAGCTACGTCCTACGCTATCGGTCGAGCGACGGGCGAGAGTTCACGATCGATGTTGGCGACAGCGATTTCGGCGACGTAGCACCCGATACGTCGTCCTTTCGCCGGCCCTTCACGGCAAGCTCCAAAGCCATCGGCCCGACGACGTTTAGCCCCTCGAAGATTCTCGTACACGAGCAGGATGCGTGGATCTACGCCTCCGATTATCGGTCGTTGGGACAGCTGGGCAATTCCCGGGCAATGCTGATCTTTAGCACTTCAAATGTATCGCCGGACGAGATTCGCCGGATCTACTCTTCACTTCAGCCGCTCTCGCACTAACTCGTGAGCGCGCGCAGCAGCTGCGCGATCATGGCGGCGCTGCTCGTCGTCTCCGCCGTCTACGCCGTCAAGGACGTCATCGGCGGCACGATCTACCTCATCGACGAACCGTACGACGCGTACATGCGGCTTTTCGCGATGAGCCGGCTCATTCTCATCGCCCTTGCCGCTCTCATCGCGTGCAAGCCCGTCCTTAGCCGTTCGGATCGCCTGCTCTTCGGCGGGATCGTTGGGCTTTCGCTCGACGTCTATTGGCAGTACGTTCCGACCGGCAGCTTCCTGTTCTGGTTTTCGGCGGCGCTGGGCAACGGCGCGATCGGGTACGGGATCGCTCAGCTCGTCCGTTACGCGGCCGAGGATCACCCCAGCCCAACATTCAAGCGTCGGGCATCGATTTGGGCCGTCGCGATCGGGGTAACGATTGCCGTCGCCGGATTCTCCATCATTGCCCTCGGCTATGTAAGTATCGGAAGCTGGCGCGTTGACGACGCAGCGTTCGCCGCGGTCGCACCGTGGCTCGATCGGCTTCGCTGGTTGGCGATGCTCGCCGGGTGCGCGGCGATCGAGGCGTTTGCGGTCGCGTCGCTGCGGCGCACGCAGCCCGAGCGGCACGCGCATGCGCTGCTGGTGGTTGCGAGCTTCGCGCCGCTCGCGCTGGCGACCTCAGTTCACGCGCTCGTGCGAATCGCCGGAGCGCACGATCTTGCCGCCGCGCGTGACGTCGACGCACTTGGGAACGTCGTCACGGCTGCCGGGCTGGCGTATGGGGCTTTGTCGCGGCGACTCGTCGATGTCGAATTTTACGTTAGCGCCGCGCTCGCAGCGACGATCGCCGGAGCGGCGCTTACGCTGCTCGGCTTTCTGGGCGAGCATTTCTTCGTTCCGTGGGTCGCCGAATCGGTAGAACGTCTTCCCGTGTTCGCGCGCTACGGACCGGCAATGCAGATCGGCGCGCAGTTGGTAACGGCCTTCGCGGCCTACCTCGTCCTCACCAAAGTCTACGACGAAGCAGCCCCACGGGTGCGCAATGCAATCTTCCACCATCGTGAGGAACACTTGGCCGCCCTGCGTGAGTTCGCCGAGACGGTTACCACGCTGAGCGTGGGCGAAGTCGCGCCCGCGCTGATCGAGATCGTGGAGCGTCACGTGTGGGCGACCTTCGCCGGGCTCTACCGGCGCAGTGGCCGAGACTTTTCGCTTCTCGAAGGCGCCGGGGAACCGGCGCCGGCGCTGCGCCTCGCGCACGACAACCCGCGCGTTCCGGCGACTCTGAAACCTCACGTTAACGAGGACGGCAGCGCGGCGTTTGCGATGCCGCAGAATGAGCGAATCGCCGGCTTCCTGCTGGCAGGACCAAAGCGAGACACAACCGCCTACGCTCCCGACGAACTGCGCGCGCTCGCGCTCGCCGTTCGAGAAACGGGAATCGCCCTGTCGCGGATTACCAGGAAATCACCCTAACGCCGTTGCCTGCCGCATGCCCGAAGTAGCTCGGTAGAGGAAGGCAGCCGCGCAACGAGAAGTACCCCAGCAACCGGGGCGCCGGATTCGAGCGAACTTCTAAAAGCCCGCTCAGTCTTCGAATTCCGACACCTTGGCCGCGCCTTTTCTCAGAATACAACCTTCTTTGGGCGGCCGAAATGCGAGAGATTGCTCATGCAGTTAAATCACCTCGTCGTCCGGCTATTGGGTCCTTTGGCCATCGCGGCGATCTTGACCGCGTGCTCGGGCTTGGGACGTTCCGGGTCGATCGTACCTTCCACCACGCCGGCCGAATCGCCGGCGAACCGGGTACGGAGCGCGCACACTACTGAGTTCGTGTACGTCACCAATTCCGATGCCGGCACCGTTTCCGGCTACGCCGTTAACGCGAATACCGGCGCGTTAAAGAAGGTAAAGGGGTCGCCGTTTAGGACCGGCATCGATCCGCATGGAGTAGCGGCCGATCTGGACGGCCGGTATGTTTACGTGACCAACGCCCACTCCAGCAATGTGTCCGCCTACGTCATCAACGCGGGCAGCGGTGCGTTGACGCCGGTGAAGGGGTCACCGTTTGCGGCGGGCAGCGGGCCCGTAGCCGTGACGGTCGATCCGTCGGGCAGGTTCCTCTACGTCGCCAATGCAGTATCGAGCAATATTTCCGCCTACACGATCGATGCGGGCACCGGTGCTTTGAAGCCGGTCAAGCGGTCTCCGCTAGAGACAGGGCCGTTGCCGTACGCCGTCACCACCGATTCTGTGGGCGACTTCGCCTACGTTGCCAATGCTCTTTCCGACACGCTTTCCGCTTACACTATCGACGCGTATACCGGCGCCTTGGCGGCGGTGAAGGGCTCACCGTTCAAGGCGGGCCACTTCCCCCGTGGGGTGGGGGTCGATCTCGGATACGTCTACACGGCCAACCGTGCTTCCGCTAATGTCTCCGGCTACAAAGTCAACGAACGCAGCGGGGCCTTGCGGCCGGTGAAGGGATCGCCGTTTGCCGCCGGCACCTATCCGAGCGCGATTGCAATCGATCCGAGCAACGGGTGGGTCCTCGTGACCAGCACCGGCTCCGACACCGTCTCCGTTTACGCCGACAATGCGGTCACCGGCACGCTGACGCCGGTGAAGGGGTCGCCGTTTCGGACGGGCATCGAGCCGGAAGGAATAGCAATCGATTTCACCGGCCTCTTCGTGTATGTGACCAATAACGGAACGTCGACGATTTCCGCCTACAAACTCAACCCGATCAGCGGCACCTTGACCCGAGTAACCGGATCGCCTTTTAAAACGGGCCGCTCGCCGCAACAGGCGGCAGTCGTCCTCGAATAATAGATGGATACTCCGAGCGGACGTGCCGGTCGTGTGTCGTCGCGTAAAGATCGGCGTTTGCCGTCTTCACAAGCGCCTCCGGATTGGAGATCTTCCGGTACGAAGGCTCATTGGCTTCGAGTGTTACAAGCGACCTAGCCTTCTAAATAAAAGGTTATCAAAATCGAGGGGCTCTCACGCCTGGGTTTCCAGACGATGCCGTCGAGCCTTTGCCGTCGGGATTCGAACGGAATCGGCGAGCGACAGCAGCGCTAATATCTTCACGTTCCACCAAGTGGGATCGAACTCGAACCAGCGTAAACCGTGACGTGCGGAGTACGGAAATGCGTGGTGGTTGTTATGCCACCCCTCGCCCCAGGAGATCAGCGCGACCCACCAGCAGTTCGTCGACCGGTCGGCGGTGAGATACGTTCGATATCCGAGCGAGTGTGCGGCGCTATTGACCAGCCACGTTGCGTGATAGCTGACGACCAGCCGAACGAAGATGCCCCATATGACCCAGGTCCAGCCGCCGAACGCGAACAGCAATCCGGCAAGAGCGATCTGCAGCGGCAAGTGGAGATATTGCAGCAAGCGGTAGAATTTCTGCGCGTGAAGATCGGGTGCGTATCGCAGAACCTCGCCCTGCTCGGGAACCGCTTCGTTGACTTCGGTCAGCCAGCGAACGTGAGCCCAGCGGAACCCCACGTTGCGCCCGTGGGGATCGCCCGCGGCATCGGAATGCGCGTGATGCTTGCGGTGCGTCGCGACCCAGGTGATGGGATCCCCCTGCAGCGCCAGCGCGCCAAGGATCGCAAACGCGTACTCGAGCGGTTTGCGCATGCGTAGTCCGCGATGCGTCAGGGTGCGGTGGTAGCAGAGCGCGATGCCGAGGCCGCCCGTGAGGTACAGCACAACCGCGGCGACGATCGGCCCGCTCCAATTAAACGTGCCCGGCAAGAACGCCGCCAATGCGCCGATGTGGATGCTCCACAGCCCAGCGCGATTCGTCCACGCGCGAAGACGGGCGCTCACCGGATTAACGGTAGCTGGGGCGCGCTGCGAAGCAGTTCCGGCAATAGACGGGCCGGTCGCCGCGCGGTTGGAACGGAACCTCCGCTACGCCGCCGCACTGGCCGCAGGTCGCCTTGAACATTTCGCGCTGACCGTAGCCGCTCGTTCTCGAACCGCCGCCGGTAGCCGCCTTACGCGCCGCCCGGCAATCGCCGCACCGGCTGGGTTTGTTCGTGAATCCTTTGCTTGCAAAGAACTCTTGTTCGTTAGCGGTGAACTGGAATGAGCGTGAGCAGTCGACGCACGCAAGGGTTTCGTCAGTATACATTTTGGGTCTCCTTGGTTTTGGTTATTTAAGTTACTTTACCGGCGCCGGCGGCGCTGGAACGTCCGGCGGCGCAGCTGGGGCGCAACGGTGGGCGCCCGAGCACCCGCCGGCTCCATGAAGTCGTGCTCGCTGCGCTCGAGAGGCGTGCCGATCGCGCGTTCGATTCGCGCAAACGAGGCTGCCTCGTCGCGCGAAACGAACGTAATCGCGTCGCCCGCTTTTTGAGCCCGCCCCGTGCGTCCGATGCGATGAACGTAATCGGTAGGCTCGGCGGGGACGTCGTAGTTTATGACGTGTCCGAGATCCTCAACGTCGATCCCTCGCGCGGCGATGTCGGTGGCGACTAAGACACGATGCCGCCCTTTTCTGAAGGCCTCGAGGGCACGCGAGCGCTGCGCCTGCGAGCGATCGCCGTGAATCCGCTCCACATCGACGCGGTGCCGCATCAGCGCGCCGGCGACTCGCTCGGCTCGCGATTTGGTTCGTGTAAAGACGATTGCATTGAAGACGCGCCCATCTTTGAGCAGGTCCACGAGAAGATCGGTTTTCTTGTGCGGCTCCACTTCGTAGACCCACTGGGTTACCGTATGCACAGGCTTCGTCGATGGCGCAAGGTCGATGCGCACGGGGTCGCGGAGAAAGTCGCGTGCCAGCGCAAGCACCGCGCTATCGAGAGTCGCCGAGAAACACAGCGTCTGTCGGCCGGCTGGGAGTTTGGCGACGATGCGCTTCACGGCCGGCAAGAACCCCATATCGAGCATCCGGTCTGCTTCGTCGAGCACGAGGACTTCGACGTCGCCGAGACGAGCTTCGCCGCGCTGCATCAAATCGATCAGCCGCCCGGGCGTTGCGACGACGACATCGGCGCCCCGGCGCACGGCCTTTATTTGCGGCCCCATCGCCACGCCGCCGTAAATAGGCGTGATGCGTAAGCTTGTGTGCTTTGCCAACTGCCCTAGGTGCAGTGCAACTTGCTGGGCCAACTCGCGAGTCGGAGTCAAAATCAGGGCCGAGCCGCGGCCGGTTCGCCGCTCGAGCAGCTTTTGCAGAAGCGGAATCCCGAAAGCGGCGGATTTGCCGCTGCCGGTCGGCGCGCTCGCGAAGACGTCGCTGCCGGCGAGAGCAACGGGAATAGCCGCGCTCTGAATCGGCGTGGCCTCTACGTACGCAAGATCTTCGATGCCGCGAAGTATCGCTGCATCAAGGGGAAGTTCTGAAAAGGTGGAGATGTGGAAACCTATCTTTCGGTGGGCGCAACTTACGACCACTCGAAAGATCGCGCTTGGGGACTGCAAGGAGTCTCTCACAGATTCCCTACCTACGCAAGGCTCTACACCTCCGAGGCAAAAATGGTTGCAGCTCCGGCCCTCCGCCGGTGCGCGGCGCTGCAGCCCTCGCTCGACGGGCCTACCGCAGCAAAACGAAGCGGCCTCCATCGGTGAAGAGGATGACGAGCAGCATCGAGACCAGCGTTAGGTCGTAGGACCAGCCGAGGCCGCCCTTGCCCCAGAAGCCCGTCTTCCAGACGAAGATCTTCTTTTGAATCGCGCCCAACATGATGAGGATCAGCCCGATCGCGGCAAGTTGCTGCAGCACCCCGAAAATCAGGGCGGCCGCGCCGGCAAGTTCGGCGACCGCTATGACCATTGCCAGGGGCTTAGGCAGGCCGATGCTGCGCGCGCGGGCGTCGGGATCCTTTAAATCATTGTAGCCGCTGTCGGCGTAGGTTGCCGCGACCATCAATCTCAAAAAGAGCAGGCCGTAGTCGGTCAGGTGGGCGAGATGAAACATTCAACCTCCTCGAGCGGAGGCGATTCGAGGCGGGGGCCTGCCGGTCCGCGTTGCCGCCCTCTGCGCTAGGCAGAGAGCAGCAGGTCGGCGTTCTCGTCGACGAAGGTGGCGAGCTCCTGCAGCGGTTCTAAGTTCTTCGCGCCCGGTGAGCGCTCGGAATAGACGAGAAAGTGCTCGAGGCTGCCGATGGCGTCGCGCCAGCGCGGGTTGACGGGATCGCCCGCCGCGTGATGAAAGGCTGCCGCAACGTCATGCGTCGCGCGGGCAGCCGCGTAGGCCGCCGTCGGCGTCGCGGGCTTCATGCTGAGCAGCACGCTCGCGATATCGTCACAGATGTGGTCGCAAATGGTCTCGTATTGCACGGTTTGCACGGTCTTGAACTCCTATGGTTGCCGGCGCGCGAGAAGCAGTACGCCGGGGGTTACGAAAAGCGCGGCGACGCCGGTCAGCAGAAATGCGTCTGCATAAGAAAGCGCGGCTGCTTGAGCTTGGACGGTTGCCGCGAGCTGTGCGAGGCTGCCATGCTGCACGAACTGCGCAACGGGCAGCCGCGACAGCGCGGTCTGCGCGGCCAGAATCGTCTGATGAAACTGCATGCGGCGCTCGAGGAAGGCGACGACCGAGGCCGACGAGATCGAACCGCCGAGCTGAAAGAAGAGCACGATGAACGACGCAGCCTTGGCAGCGGCTTGCGGCGGCACCGCGCGCATCGTCGCCACCAACAGCGGCGTATAAACGAAGGCCGCACCGCTTCCGATGAAGATCAGCGGCACGGCGAAGGTCATGAAGCTGCTATCGGTACTGAGCGTTTGTGCCAGCCAAACCGAGCCGAGTCCGCAGACCGCCAGTCCACCGCCGATCGCCCAGCGCAGATCGAAGCGCGGGAGGCCGGCGAGGCGTGCTACCGGTATCGTCAAGAGGAGGACCGGCAGCGCGCGCGCGCCGATGAGCAGCCCGGCGTCGGTGCTGGTGAAGCCGAGGTTGTCGACGGTGAACTGGGGCAGCAGCAGCAGGCTCGGGAAGATGATCGCCGCATAGGCGGCTGCGATCGTCAGTGCTGCCGCAACCGCCGGTTTGGCGATGACGCGCAGGTCGACGATCGGCTGCGCAACGCGCAGTTCCCACCAGATGAAGGCCGCGGTTGCACCGGCGGCGAGCCACGTGCAAACGACGATCATCGAGTCGGAGAACCAATCGTCGTGCTGTCCTTGATCGAGGACGTACTGCAGGCAGCTGACCGCTACGACGAGCAGTCCGATGCCGGCGACGTCGACCGGCGCGCGCTCGCGCTTCCCGTCGTCGCGCATGTAGCGCCATAAGAGAAAGAACGCAAGGGCACCCGGAACCACGTTTACGTCGAAGATCCACGGCCACGAGAAGTTATCGACGAGAATGCCGCCGAGCGTTGGCCCAACCGAGGGACCGACGATCGTTCCGAGCGCGAAGATCGACTGGCTCGTCCCCAGCTGTTCGATCGGGAACGTTTCGCGCAGCACGACCTGCGCGGTCGCGAGCAGGCCGCCGCCGAACGCGCCTTGCAGCACCCGGAATAGAATTAACCCGACGAGCGAGGTTGCCATCCCGCAAAGCACCGATGCGAGCGTGAAGCCGGCGATCGACGCGAGAAAATAATTTTTACGGCCGAAGCGCAACTGCAGCCACGGCGTCATCGGAATCACGATGACGTTAGCGATGACGTAACCGGTGAGCACCCAGGTGCCCTCGTCGACCGTCGCGCCGAGGTTGCCTTGAATCGTGGGCAACGCGACGTTGACGATCGTGAGATCGACCGTCTGGAGCAGCGCCGCGAGCATCACCCCGATGACGACCAGGTAGCGGCGCACACCGTACTCCACCAGCGACGCGCCCCCACCTTGTGGGCTCTCGGAGCGCTTGCTTGGAGTCGGCGCGACGGGTCGCGCGGGAAGAAGAACCCGCGTTGCGGGGATAGTTTCAGCAACCGGCATTTAGGATTTTGGGTCTCTACGAGAGTGGCTTGCGCTCAGCGTACTGCGTGTGAGATACTATGACTAGAACCCGCCTTATCCTAGTACTAGCCGGTACACCCTGAAAGGGCTCGCGATGAATTCGACTCTTGAGCGCCGCTCCGAGCTGAGCGACTTTCTGCGGACGCGGCGCGCAAAAATTCTCCCCTCCGACGTCGGACTCGCCGACGGCGCGCGTCGTCGCACGCCGGGTTTGAGGCGCGAGGAGGTCGCGCTGCTCGCCAACATCGGGGCGACCTGGTACACGCGGCTCGAACAGGGCCTGCCGATCAACGTCTCTGCGGAGGTGCTCGACGGCATTTCGCACGCGCTGCGCCTGACCTCAGACGAGCGCCGCCATCTCTTCCTTCTCGCAGGCCTTGCGTTTACGCGCGCGCCGCTAGACGAAGAGCACGTAAGTGAACTCGTTCACCGCGTACTCGACGGACTGGATCCTTTGCCGGCGTACGTGCGCGGACGGCGCTGGGACGTACTCGCGTTCAACAGGAGCTTCGATGCGCTCACCGATTTCTCCAGCGCCGCAGGGCCGGCACGCAACCTGGTGTGGCGCATCTTCCTCGATCCCGAATCGCGCTGCCGCTACGGCGATCCGGAATGCACCATGCGGCGAACCGTCGCGCAGTTTCGCGCCGTCGCCGCGAAGTATCCGACCGACCCCCGTTTCGCCGAACTGATCGCGGATTTACAAACGAACTCTGCGGAGTTTCGCCGGCTCTGGGCCGAGCACGATGTTCTCGGTTCGACCGATGGGCTCAAGCGCTTCAATCACCCCGAGGTGGGTGAGCTCATTCTCGATCATACGACGCTCGAGCTCCCCGGTGACGGCGATATTCGGATGATCGTTTTAACGGCTGCGGCGGGATCCGACACCGAGCAAAAACTGAAGCTGCTCAGCGGCGATTTGGCACTACGCTAAATACTACGATGGAGGCGTATCAGCGTTCTAAGCGGCAAAGCGCTTATCGAACCGCGTTTGCGCTTCCTTGACCTCGTTCATGTGGTCGTGCGCCCATTGGGTGAGCGAGCCGAGCGGCCCGCAGAGGGTGCGCCCGAGCTCGGTTAACTCATATTCGACGCGGGGCGGAACCTCCGGGTAGATGGTCCGCTTCACCAGCCCGTCGCGCTCGAGGTCGCGCAGGGTCTGGGTGAGCATCTTCTGTGAAATTCCGCCGATCGAGCGGCGCAGTTCGTTGAAGCGGCGGTGCTCGGATTGCTCGAGGATGCCCATGATGAGAGTCGTCCATTTGTCCGCGATCCGGTCGAGTATCAGCCGCGAAGGACAAGCCGCTTGGTTGTAGACGGTGGCATCGGTCGGAAGCGGCGGCAGTTTAATAGTTTCCATTGGGTTCCTAGGCTACTTTAGAGTGCGTACTTGTATTAGGGATGCTAGTATGCAAAAGTTACTTGCATAACGGTAGCACACTTCGACGCTATCGGCAACTATAAGGAGCCAACCAGACCAACATGACGACCCAACTGCAAGAAAAAAGCGTCTACGCCCTCGATGCCGCCCACACGACCGTCGAGTTCGTGGTTCGCCACCTGATGATCACGAAGGTTCGCGGCCGCTTCACCGCCTTCGACGGGCACGTCGAGTTGGCGGCGGGCAACGATCTTCCCATTTCAGTCACGGCGACGATCGACGCCGGCTCGATCGACACGCGCGAGGAGCAGCGCGATGGGCACCTGCGCTCCGCCGACTTTTTCGACGTGGAGAAGTACCCCAAGCTGAGCTTCGAGAGCACGCGCATCGACGGCACGCCCGACGAGTTTATGATCGACGGTAAGCTCACGATTCACGGTGTCACCCGCGACGTTACGCTCGCCGCTACGTTCGAGGGGCGTATGAACGATCCGTGGGGCGGAACGCGCATCGGCTATAGCGCGAACACGACAATCAATCGCAAGGACTACGGCTTGACCTGGAACGCCGCGCTCGAGACCGGCGGCGTGGTCGTCGGTGACGAGGTTCGCATCGAGCTCAACGTCGAGGCGGTCCTCCAGCAGTAGCCAAAAATCCGCGCGTGCTCGGGACAACCCTTCGACACGCTCAGGGGGACCGCGAGGGCGCGCGCGTTTAGGGTGACGCTACGCTGAGGGCGATACGCTATCGAGTTCTTCGCAGTCTGCGGCGCTGAGTTTGAGCAGCGCCGCCGCGGCGTTTTCCTCCAAATGCGCGACTGACGAGGTACCGGGAATCGGCAGCATCACCGGTGACTTCGCGAGCAGCCACGCGATCGCAACCTGAGCGGGCAGAACGTCGAGCCGCCCGGCGATGCGTTCGAGCGGACCGCCGGGTTCGGCGAGATCGCCCGTTGCCAGCGGAAACCATGGGATGAATCCGATCTCTTCGCTAGTGCAGTACTCGAGTTCGTCTTCCGATTCACGGTCTACGAGATTGTAGCGATTCTGCACGGAGACGATCGTCGCCATCTCACGCGCGGCCTTGAGGTGTTTGACGTCGACGTTGGAGAGTCCGATGTGGCGAATCTTTCCCTTGAGTTGCAGTTCGACGAGCGCGCCGACCTGCTCCGCGAACGGCACCTTCGGATCGGGACGATGCAGTTGCAAGAGATCGATCGTATCGAGGCGCAAGCGTTTGAGGCTGCCGTCGACCGCCTCGCGCAGGTGCTGCGGCCGTCCGTCGGGCACCCACTCCCCCGGGCCCGGCCGCAATAGACCGGCTTTGGTTGCGATCACGAGATCGCGCGGATACGGATAGAGCGCCTCAGCGATCAACCGCTCCGAAACTTCGGGCCCGTACGAATCGGCGGTGTCGATCAGCGTAATCCCCAAGTCGAGCGCTGCCTTCAGAACCGCGATCGCCTCGCCGTGGTCGGGCGGCTCACCCCAGATGCCGTGGCCGGTGACGCGCATCGCGCCGAAACCCAGCCGCACGACGGGCAAGTCGCCGCCGAGTAAAAAGCTTCCACTGGCCGCAGCCGGACGTTCGTGCTGCATGGTTTTTGACGTACTCATGTGCCTGTGATGCCGGCGCGCTTGCCTTTGGTTTCAGAGGGGTGCCAAAGTGCTGTGCCGCAGAAGCTTGCATGCGGCAACCGCTCTCGCGCGGACTCTTGGGCCTCGTAACGCTCGTCGTCGTCATCATCTATTACCTGCCGATCGGGCACGTCGACTTCGCAGAGACATGGGGCGAGGCAACGTACGGGATTTACATTCCGCCGCGCAGCTCGGCGATCGCCAGCGTTCTCCGCGGCTCGCCGGGCGATCGTGCCGGCATCCGCGTCGGCGATGCACTGGTCGACCACGGCGACTACGCAGTCTCGTCGCGTATCCGTTCGCCGTATCCAGGCGAGCGAGAGAGGTTTACGCTGCGCCGGGGACCGCTCGTCTACAACGTGACGTTAACGGCGATTCCGGATCGGCGCTTCGGATTCTGGCAGCGGGTTGCCGGTGTGCTCGCCTATCTTCCGCCCACCGTCTTTTTGGTCGTCGCGTTTCTGCTCGTTTTCTTGCGACCGTCGGTGATGTCGTGGTCGCTCTACGTTTTTGCCGTCGGCTACTTCGGCACGTCGCCGCCCTACATGTATTGGTCGCACATCCTCAACGCCGGCGCATATCGCGCGCTGACGTTCGTCCTCACCGTCGTCTTTGGGGCGTGGAGCGTCCTGCCGCTGCTGCCGTTTCTCCTCCGCTTCCCAAATGGCGACGTGCTTGGCTGGCGCCGGCGGATCGATCCGTTCGTCTGGGGATTTCTGGGCCTTTCATTTCTCGCGTACGCCGCCGAATGGATCGTTTACGAAACGACGGAAACCGTGCCGAGCTGGGACATCGTTTTGGGCACGATCGTCCCGCTGCTTACCTTCATCGTCGCGGGACTGATTCTCGCGAAGAATCTCGCGACCGCGACCCCGAGCAATCGCCAACGCTTGGGATTCGTTGCGATCGGCACGTTCGCGTCTTTCCTTGCCTACGCCATCTATTACGTTCCGGGCGTCCCCTTTGCCGTGGGGCAGGTCGTCGGCTTCGGCGTCGTGCTGATGCCGATCTGCATCGCGTATGCAGTCTTTCGGTTGCGGGTGCTCGACGTCAACTTCGTCCTCAACCGCGCCCTCGTCTACGGTCTGCTGTCGCTGGCCGTCATTGCGTTCGTTTCAATCTTGGACTGGTTCTTCTCGCGCGTCATCGCGATCGGCCGGCTGGCCATCGGCGCCGAGCTGCTGGTGACGATCGCGATCGGCTTCTTGCTCGATCGGATCAACCACGCGGTCGAAGGCTTCGTCGAGTCGGTCTTCTTTCGTCACCGTCGGGTCGCCGAGAGGATTCTGCGCCGCGCCGCCTTGGCGTTGCCGTACGCGACCGAAGAGAGCGCGATCATCGACGGGCTCGTGCAGGTTCCGGTCGACGCGCTCGAGCTGGCCGCCGCGGCGCTCTACCGGCGTTCGGCCAACGGCGCGCGTTTCGAAGGCGTGGCCACATCGGCGCAGACGACGATCGCGCCGCCCGGTTTCGACGCCAACGACCTGCTCGTACGCATGCTGCTCGCCGACGAGAGCATCGTCTGGCTTGACGAGCTGCGGACGCACCTCGATCCACAGAACGCGGGCATCTACACGCTGGCCGTGCCCGTTACGGTGCGCCACGAACTTGTCAGTTTTACGCTGTACGGCGCGCATGCGAACGGAGCGCAGCTCGACCCCGATGAAGTCGTGCTGCTCGAAGAGCTCGCACGCGAAGCCGCCCGTGCGTACGACCACGTCGAGGCCGAACGCGTGAGAGAGCGCTACGCGCGGCTTACTCCGGCTCGTCCTTGACGCGGATCAGCGGCTCGAAGCGGCGGTCGGGAACGAACCAGATGATCGCGACGACGACGAAGATGATATCGGAGGCCAGCGGCGCGAAAAACGCGAGCGTCAGCGCGAGTACGTAGAGCACGATCGAGCCATAGCCCTTGACGTCCGTCTTGACGGCTTGGGCGAATGGTCCGTCACGGCCGTTGACGGTCAGCAGCGCCTGCTGAAGCAGGCTATAGGCGATGGCGCACATCAACAAGACGACCGCGTAGACGGCGGTTGGCCCCTTCGCGGTCGGATTGCGCCCCATCCAGGCCGTAGTGAACGGTACGAGCGAGAGCCAGAACAGGAGATACAGGTTCGTCCACATTGCCCGTCCATCGATACCACGGGTCGCGCGCAGCATGTGGTGGTGATTGTTCCAGTAGATTCCCACGAACGTAAAGCTCAGCGCATACGCGGCAAACGTCGGCCAGTCGTCGAGCACCGCCGAGAGACTGGTCGAGCTCGGCGGCCGAAGCTCGAGCACCATGATCGTGATGATGACGGCGATGACGCCGTCGCTGAAAGCTTCGAGGCGATCGCTTTCGGTGTAAAAGCGCTTCACGTCGTCAGAACGACGCGGAACCTGGCCTTTCCGCTCATCGTGCGCGCGTACGCCTCGGCAGCCCGCGCCAGCGGATAGGTTTCGATCGTCGGCCGAATGCCGGTCATCTGGGAGAACTCCAGCGTGTCCTCCGAGTCCGCCGGAGTGCCGGAGGCCCACCCGGCGACGCGCTTTCGTCCGGAGATCAGCTGGTTGGGCGAAACGTCGATCGAATCGGGCGACGCACCGACGATCAGCAGCACGCCATTGGGACCCAGCCCGTCGACGAGCCCGGCCATCGCCTTGCCGCTCGGCGCGGTCGTGAGAATTACTTGGGCGCCGCCGAGCTTTTGCAGCTCCTCGACAGCGTTGCTCGCGACGCTATCGATATATATCGAAGCGCCGAGCTTCGTCGCAAGCGTCGAGTTCTCGGAGCCGCGTCCGATGGCCGCAACTTTGTAACCAAGCTTTTGCGCGAACTGAATACCGAGGTGCCCGAGTCCGCCGATTCCTTGTATCGCCACGAGACTAGGCGGCAGCGCTCCGCTGCGGCGCAGCGCGTTGAAGGTCGTAATGCCGGCGCACATCAGCGGCGCCGCCTGCGCCGGATCGAGCGATTCGGGCATGTGCGCGAGGGCCTCGACCGGCGCGACCATATACTCCTGATAACCGCCGTCGTAGCTGACGCCGCAGATCTGCATGTTTTCGCAGTTCATGAAGTCGCCGCGCCGGCAGGGCGGGCAGGTCCCGTCGTGGCCGCCGTGCCAGCCGACGCCGACGCGCTCGCCTTTCTTCCAAGAAGTTACGCCGGCACCCAGCTCGTCGATCGTGCCCGCAATCTCGTGACCGGGAACGCGGGGATACGCAAGCGGCAAGATGCCTTCTTTGACGACCGCGTCGCTATGGCAGATACCGCACGCGAGCACGCGGATTCTCACCTGTCCGCAAGCGGGCTGCGGTATCTCCCGTTCGACGATTTCGAAATCGCCGCCGGGCCGAGAAACTTGGACCGCTTTCATTATCCAGCCCTCCGAGTCGCTAGCGCACTAGCTGACGCAGGCAATTATTGCCTGAATTACGGCTTTGGTTTCGTTGGGGTCGCGCACTTCGATCGTGTCGGCGCCGGCCTCCACGGCCGGGTAGTCGTTTCCGCCGGGGAAGACGGCGTCGCCGATAAAGAGCATCTCGGAGATCGGGATTTCCAGCACGTGGCGCAGCTTGCGAATTCCGTAGGCTTTGTCGATGCCCGGCCGCGTCACGTCGATCGAGGTCGTGCCGCCGAGCCGAACCGAGAACTCGGGGATCGTCGTATCGAGAATCGCCTTGATCGCTTTGCGCTTGGCGAAATCCGGATCCCATTTTTCCTTCGCATCGAGCGGCGCTTGCTGCCCGAGCGCCGAGTAGGTTATCTGAGTTCCGCGATCCTCGATGCGTTCGCCCCAGGTCTGCTGCGGCTGAAAGCCGGTCTGGGCGACGGCGCTCTCGAGGGCATTGTCGATCTTTTTCTTTTGTTCGTCCGTGAGGTCGTCGGAGTAGAGCTTGGTCCACTGCCCGTCATACCGAAAGAACTTCGTTCCCGAGGTCGGCTGGAGCGACAGGTTCGCGAAATCGCTGCCGGCCGGGATACGGTCAATGACCTGTTTTTGGAACTGCGGAAAGTCGCCGCCGGAGATAATCGCAACCTTAATCACGGCGAGCAGACGTTCGAGCAGCGAGGCCATTTCGTCGTCCAGGGCCGCCTTGCTCAGCGCGAGGGTACCATCCAAATCGAAGACGATAAGACGTTTCATACGCCGCGCCAGTTCGAGGAACCAAACGCGGAGTCTTACGTGGCGGTGCCTGGCGAGGTCCCAAGCAAACCGCCCGAGACGTCGGACGCCTGCTAGGCATTTGCGGCCGCTGCGCAAAGCATCCCGGATGATGCGTCCTCAATTTTATCGTTTCGCCCTACCCGCGTGCGCAGCCGCGGCGCTCGCCGCCGGCTGCGCGAACCAGCAGTCCGGCGGTACACCAAGCGTCGGCTCAGCGAATGCAGCGACGGCGCGCAGCGCGCTCGGATCGTGGATGAAGCCGTCCGCCAAAGGCCAGCCGCTCGTGTACGTCTCCTCGGTACTGACTAACGACGTCTACGTCTATTCCTATTCCACGCAGCAGCTGGTCGGCACGCTGACCGGATTCTCGACCCCCTACGGCCTCTGTTCCGATAAGAAAGGCCACGTCTGGGTCGTCAACGACGGCGCTTCTCAGATCGTCGAGTACGCACACGGCGGCACGACCCCGCTCGCAACGCTGAACGACAGCGCAGAGTATCCGGAAGGGTGCGCCGTCGACCCGAAGACCGGCAACCTCGCGGTGACGAACTTCTATAGCCAGAGCGGCGGCGGCAGCGTCGCGATCTACGCCGGCGCCAAAGGCACGGCGACGCTCTACACGGATCCGTCGATCGCGCAGTATCGTTTCTGCGGGTACGACGACAAAGGCAACCTCTTTGTCGACGGCGCCACGGGGAGCTCGGCGTTCGCGTTCGCCGAACTGCCCAAGGGAAGCGGCACCTTCACCGACATCACGCTTAATCGGAGCGTGGAGTGGCCGGGCGGCGTTCAGTGGGACGGCAAGTACGTCGCGGTGGGAGATACCGATGCGGGCGTAATCTATCGTGCCCAGCCGAGCGGCAAGGTGAAGGCGACCACCGATCTGGGCGGCTCCAACTACGTCAACCAGTTCTGGATCACCGGACCGGCTCGCAAGAAGCATCACAAGGACACGGTGCTCGCTGCAAGCCAAGACGCCGGCGTGCTCGGCTACTACAACTACCCGGCGGGCGGCGGAGCAACGCTCACGATCGACGTAAGCGAGCCGTTCGGCGTAACAGTCAGCAAGTGATCGCGCTCGTGGACGGCGGCTAAGGCTTCGGCAGCGCGATCCATCCGTTGTTCGCGCGTATCTGCCAGCCTTGCGCGTTACCGGTGCGGCTGCGATAGGTCCCGTCGCCGCCGGCGCAGCCGCCCCCGGCCCCGATTGCCTGGGCACAGAAGCTCACGAGGATATACTTGCCGTCGTACTTCATTTGCTGCGAGGTGCAGCCCGTCGCCCATTTCGGGTAGCTCGACATCCCCCAATCCGAGGCCAATACGACGTCCCACCCGACGATGCCGGCATGCGCCGTTTGCGCCTTGTAAAGGATGCAGTCGTTCAATCCGAAGATCATCGGATCGCGATTCGTCTGGGCGACACGCAGGACGCGGCTGCCAAACCGGGCTTGGTCCCCCTCCGACAACTGATAGGCGACGTGCGGCGCGCAGGCCGCAACGACCAGCAAGAGAACCGCTGCCGGCGCCTTCACAAGGTTGCGACTTCGGCGGAACAGCCCTAACCCTTCCCCGGTAGTTGCTGCGAAGGCCAAGGTAGAAGCCTCTCTTATGGGGCGAACGGCTTGACGTGACCGCAATCATCGTCGTCTTCCTCGCGATCATCGTGCTGGTCACGATCGCAAACCGCATCAACGTCGCCTATCCGATCGTGCTGGTGCTGGGCGGAATGGCGATCGGCTTTATCCCCGGCGTACCGATCCTTCCGCTGCCGCCGGACCTCGTGCTCGTCGTTTTCCTACCGCCGCTTCTCTACTGGGAGAGTGTGACGGCCCCGACCAGCGAGTTCCGCGCTGGGGCGCTGTGGATCTTCCAGATGGCCTTCGGCCTGGTCATCCTCACGACCATCGTCGTCGCCGTCGTCGCCCATTCGATCGTCCCCGGAATGCCGTGGGGAGTGGCATTCGTCCTGGGCGCGATCGTCGCTTCGACCGACGAGGTCGCCTTCGCGGCGATCGCCGACCAACTCAACGTCCCACGGCATATCATCGGAACGATCGAAGGCGAAAGCCTCGTCAACGACGCGACCTCACTCATCCTTTACGGAGTCGGCATTGCCGCCGTCGTCGGCGCGTCGTTCTCGTTTTGGCACGCCGCCGGCGCGCTTGCAGAAGAGATCGTCTTGTCGGTGCTGATCGGTCTGGCGGCGGCAGGGCTCGCGTACTTTGCCTGGCGCGCACTCAAAGACGAGACGCTGCAGGCGACGATCTCCATCGTCGTGCCGTTCATCTCGTACTTGCCCGCGTATTATCTCGGCGAGTCGGGCGTGCTCGCGACCGTCACCACGGGTCTGGCGGTCAGCCGCTTCTCGCCGACCGTGCTGCAGCCCCGGGCGCGCGAGATGCTTACCGGCTTCTGGGTAACGGTCGTCTTTCTGCTCAACGCCTTCATCTTCACCGAGGTCGGCATTCAGTTCCGTTCGATCATCGCCGGACTCGGTCACTACTCGCCCGTTCAACTGATCTTTTGGGGCACCGCCGTCGCGCTCGTCTGCATCGTGGTTCGGCTCGCGTGGACGTTCGCGCAAGGGCTCCTGCCGGCAACCAACGAGCCCGAACACGTCGAAGGCAAAGCCGACTGGTCGCACGTCAGTTTGCTTGCATGGACGGGCATGCGCGGCGGCGTCTCGCTCGCCGCAGCGTTGGCCATTCCGCTCGAGACGGCGGCCGGTCCATTTCCGTTTCGCGATCTGCTGATCTTCATCACGTTCGTCGTTTTGCTGGCGACGCTGATCGGGCAGGGCGGCACGCTGCCGTGGATCATACGCTGGTTGAAGATCAAAGACGACGGCGCAGCGCTGCGCGAGGAACGTCTAGCAATCGTCGTCACGGCGCGCGCGGGCCTGCACTGCATCGACCGGCTCGCCCAAGAGGGGACCTATCCACCCGACATCCTCGGGATTCATCGGTTTCGGCTGGAGGCGCGTTTGGGGGAGTTTACCTCGCCCATGGCCGGCAAAGAAGCCTCGAAAAACACCGCGCTGTTTCGCCAGTCCTACAACTTGATTATTGAAGCCGAACGAACCAGATTGATCGAGCTGCGCCGCCTTGGAAAGATCGACAATACCGTGCTGCGGCAAGTGCAGCGCCTGCTCGATTTAGAGACCCTCGAAGTCGAGATGCTCGGCTCGACCGGGCACTCCGAAATCGACGAGTGAGTTAAGGACGAGCCGTGCTTACTGCTGCGCCGCGGGCGGCCCCGCCGTGAGGGTAAGGTCGTATCGTTGGGTTTGGTCGGCGTAGACCGAGTAACCGGCGAGCGTCTTGGTGACGTACCCCGTCTTTTCCAGCGTGAACGTGTAGTCGTCGGGCTGGAGCGAAAAGGCGATGTAATGGCCGTGCGCGTCGGTCGTGACGGTGACCGCATCCGACGGCGAAGTGATCTTCACCTTAACGTCCGAAATCGGCGCGCCGGTCTGCGAGTCGGTAACGATTCCCGCAATGCCGCCGCTCGTTCCGGCGAGGGCCCACGTAGACTGGCTCGCGAACGCAACGAGCAAAGCCGCTGCAGCAAAGGAAACCCTAAGAAAAACTGTCCGTATCAAAATATCTCAATCCTGTTCCGCAAAGCGATTAGCAAGTCACATTGGGCATTACACGCCGCGACTGCGCCGGGTTGCGAACGCGCAGAGAACGCGGCTCGATCGTTCTGAGTACGGAGCAACCGTGCAGAGACCGCGCTGGCGCGTCGTTACGAAGAGGTCAGCTCGCCCCGCAAAGCGATCTCGGCGATCAGCGCCGCGCGGTTGTTGACTTGGTATGCACGAAACACGGCCTTGAGATGGTTGCGGATCGTATGCGGACTCAAGCCGAGGAACTGCGCGATCTCTTCGGTCGACATCTTACGGCAGAGCAAGTCGAGGACTTTACGCTGCATCGGCGGCAGCTTCACGACCGGCACCTCAGGCTTTCGCTGCTCGGCAATGCTGCGTGCAAGCCACGAGCGGGGGTATGGCTCGAGCTTATCCTCGGCGAGGTGTCCCCAGCGTTCTTTCTTGGTCGCTTCCAGCAGGCGCAGCGCCGTTCGGCCGGCGCGCCAGTCGTAGCCGATGCGATCGAAGACGACCCACGCTTTGCGCAGTGCCTCTTCAGCCCCCGGTTCCCCGCTCTTCAGCCTGACCACACCTTCACAGTTGTTGGCAAAGGCCTCGCAGCGTTGATCAAACGCGAAGAGGTGCACGGCCGAGCGAATACGGTCGAGGCTCTTGTAGCGCGCCAAGTAGAAGTGCGCCTTCTCCGTGTTGTACTCGGCCATGGCTTCGGCGAGCAGGAGCAGGCCGACGCGCTCGTCGCCGGCCATCTCGTTCCAATCGATGCGATCGGCGATTGCCTCGGCCTTAGCGACTTCGTTGGCCGCCCAGTTGTGTTCGCCGACGATCCGTGCGAAGTACGAGCGATCCACCAGGACCATTGCCTCGAAGGCCAGGCTCGCTTCGGTGCGCTCGGCGGCGCGGAGATAACGGAAACACCCAAGCAGATCGCCGCGCAGAGCGCAGGACCAGCCGACCGCTTTGAGTGCGTGGAAGTGCTGGTCGGCGAAATCCGGAGGCCACTCAATATTCTGATCGACTTCGGCTCGCGCCAAGTCGACGGCCTCGGGAAATACAAGCTCGCGACCCAGCAGCGCGAGATTCTGAACGGCGTGAAACCACTCTTCGAGGTGTTCTTCGCGATGCTTGCCGATGAGCTTGATCGCGCGCATCAAGCTCTCGATCTCTTCGCGGTAGCGTTCTTCGTGGCTGCAGATAAACGATTCAAGCAGCTCGTGGCGGATCCGCGCGGCAAGCCCTTTGTCGACCGCCATCTCCGCGGCCCAGCGGCGTGCTTCGTCGAGCCGCTTTTCGAGCATGTAGCGGCGCGCGAGCTGATAGGCGAGGGCCGCTCGATCTGCCGGCGCGCTGACGAGGCGCTTGGCCATGTCGAAGTGATGATCGGCGCGTTCGAAGTCGCGCATTCGAGCGTATCCGGTCGCCAGCTGCAGCGCCCACTCCGCGCGCTCGCGCCGCGCGTTTGCGCGCGGCGGCCGGCGGATGAGAAATGCGACCGCGCGGTTCTCGTCGCGCTTGAGCAGGACTCGCGCGGCGAGAAGCTGCGCATCGTAGGGAGGGGTCGCGCCGGCGTCGATCGCCGCGTCGTACACGTCGCCCGCGGCAAGGAACTGAGCCCGATTGAAGAGGGCGCGCATCTCCGCAAACCAGCGCTCCGAGGCTAGCTGCTTTCTGGCCATGGCCAAATAGATTAGTCCGACGACCGCCCCGGCCCCGCCACCGGACGAATCTATCGCTGCCGGCTTTTAGCCGCCTCCGCCTTGGCCGGGCATCGAGCCTCCGCCATCGGTCGGCATCGACCCGCCTCCGTCATCGGGGCTCGATGTCTGAACGTATCCGGCTGATTGGAGATAGCCGCTGCCGCCGTCGTAGCCGCCGAAAAGGCCCATGAGTGCGAATGTCAGGGCGTGGAAGAACACAACCACCGCAAAAATATCCTTTCCGCCGCGTGCCGGCGAATACGGCATAGCAGCTAGCCTACTTAGCTAGCTAATTGAAATTATCGGACGCTAGGTGGGTTCGGCACAGGGTCGACGAAACAATTAGGGCTTAAGCCCTAGTGCTGTCTTCGGTATGGCTAGAACGCTTTGCTCTGAAAGCCTTGCATCAGCATGAAGCGCAGCGTGGTCGGCCCGTACGGTATGATCGGACGCAGGCCGATGTCGCTGTTCGCCAGCGGCGCGGCGATGCCGGCCCCGTAGAGCAGATACGGGCGCGAGTTGGCATCGAAGAGATTGTCGGCCGAGATCTGGATCGCCGTTCCGCTGGCTCCGAGCGGCTGCCGGTATGTCGCCGTACCGGTGATGAAGGCCGGAACGTCGTACGTATTATTCGAGCCATAGTACGTCAGGCCGAGCTCGAGATACTGGCCGTACTGCCCGCGCCGATGGACCGCGGCATACATTTGTGAGTACGCCTCGCTCTTGTTCGAGATGCCGTTGAACCCGGTCGAGGTCCCGAAGTAGTTGATCCCCGAGACGACACCGAGGTTCTGCGTGTACGGACCAGCGGGCCCATAGTAGAAGCCCGGCGGTACGTTGTACGCGTAGGCGCGCTGCAGCGCGCCCGCGAGCGTAAAGCCGTAGCCGCGCGGCGGATCGTCGTTGTAGGTCGCTTCAAGGCCGGTGTAACGGCTCTGCGCGAGGTTCTCGTTCGTATTGATGAAAACCGGGACGCCCTGATAGCTTTCACCGCTCGGGTAGACGACGCCCACGAACTGATTGCGGATGTTCGTCAGGTACAGGTCGGTCGAGAGAATGCCGTAGGGCGCGAGGCGGGCGTCGCCGCCGACGTCGTAGCCGAACGAGGTTTCGGGCAAGAGGCCGCCCGCGTTCCTCGTAATCGTCACCGAACTCGCCCCGGGCGTGTAGACCTGTGCCGGAGTCTGGTTATAGACGCTGATCAGCGCGGGATAGGGCGGCGCGATCGCCGAGCCGGTCGAGAGGCGCAGGTTCACATCGCGCGAGGCGCGGTACGAGAGGCCGATCCGCGGATCGTCGTGCGTCGTGAAGCTGCTCTGAAAAATTGCGTCGTTGGTCGGAGTCGTACCCACCGCGTAGTTGCTGTCGAAAGTGCTGTAGTAGTTCGCCAGCGTCAGCTGGGTCTTGGCGCCGAAGTTGAGGATGCCGCGCAGCAGGTAGGTGGTAAAAACTTGGCGCGTGCCGCCGGGGACCGAGATCGAGAGGTTACCGTCGGCGTTCGTGGAGCTGCCGGTGACGCGGTAGACATTGGTGAGCGCCGTATTCGAGTCGACTGAGAACGACAACTGGTCGGTGCCCAGCGGATGGTCCCACTCGAACGAGGTGCCGTGCAGGTCGTCGTGCTCGACGGAGTTCGTGTAAGGGGTCGGGATCGTGACGTTAGCCGTTGTGCCGTTGAAGACCATCGGCGCAGCGCTCGTACCCAACAGCGCCGTGCCGTAGAGCGTCAGCGGCGTGCTGTAGTTCGAGGAGGGACTCGTCAGACTGGAGGCCGTGATCCTGCCGAGGATCGCGCTATAGTAGCGCGCGAGGAGCGTGTCGTTGCCGAGCGTCGTGCGGAGATCGGCCTCGAACATCGGTTCGTTGTCGAGCAGCTGCGTGTCGGGCAGCGTCGTCGTGTTATTCAGCAGTAGGCTCTGGCCCGCGGCAAACGGCAGATTTCGTCCATTGTAGCCGGCGGCCGGCGCAAACGTCGAGTCGAGCTGCGTGAACGCCGAAGCAGCTCCGTCGTAGCTGCCCTGGATTCCGATAAACCCCGCCGAAAACGAGGTCGCGCTCGAAAAATTATATTGCAGTTTCGCCAGCTCGCCGTGGACGAGGTAGTTCGAAGTTACGTTTTGACAGCAGGCCACCAGCGACGTGTAGGCGTTGGCCGGATTGCCGATCGCGAACTTGATGGGATAGACGCCGTGATAGCCGTTGATCGGGGTGCCGCTGGTCGTCGGCGCCGTCTTTTCGATGACGCCGTAGCCGCCGATGTTCGTTCCGACGGGTAGAAAGATCGTGCTCGGATAGCTCTGCAGCGGGCCCTCCGTACCATAGCTTACGTACCCGAAGAGATAGCCGAGGTGTCCGTTGGCGACGGTGTCGGAGATGCGGAAGCTCGCATACTGCCCCGAGGTGGTGTCGACGCCGAACATCGAGCTCTCGGTGAGATTCGGCGTCGGCTGTCCGGTTCGAAAGTTGAGCGTTCCGCCGATGCCGTAATCGATCTCAGGTGCGTAGGCCGTCGGACCTTTGACGACTTCGATGTCGTCAAAGAGCATCGAGTTCACGAGCATCGTCGGATAATCGCCGTGCGATCCGTTGATCAGCGGATGGCCGTCGATGAGGGTGGCCTTCTCGTAGTCGAGCGCACCGCGAAGATTCGGCGAGGTAATCGATCCGGGAGCGGCGGGGTTGGCGCTCGCAGGCCGAGCCGAAATGATTCCCGGCACTTGATCGAGCACGTGACCGATCTGCAGCTGGCCCTGCTCGCCGAATATCGTGTTGGAGAGATAGGTCACCGACGACGAGCTCGTATTCAAAGCACCCCGTTGCGCGGCTGAGACCGACGCGATCTGCTGCAGCGTCGAAAGCGATGCGGTCTCCATCGAGACGTCGACCTGAGCGCCGCTCGCGCCGACCGCAATGTCGGTGATCGTACGCGGAACGTATCCGGCTTTCTCGACCGTGACCGAATAGATGCCCGTCGAGAGCCCCGCAATCTGGAAATTGCCGCTCGAGTCGGTTTTCGTGCGAAGCTTGGCAGAAGGCGTCACGGTGACGTTTGCACCCACAAGCGGCGCGCCGCTCACGCCGGTCACGCGACCGCTCAGCGTGCCGGCGGTCTGCGCATCGCCGACGGCATGCGTCAACGTATAGAAAAGGGTGAAGCCGATCAAAAGCCGGAGTGTACGCAGCATGCCCAGACGTTCTGCGCGCCGGGTTGCAAAATTCCTGGCGGCGCTCGTCGTGATTTTCTCTCTCTTCTCCCCCATTTTCGCGCGTGCGCAGAGCCTCGTATTGAGCGGCAGCCTACGCAACAATGCGGGGCGGCCCGTCGCATCGGCCGTGGTCACCTTGTCCGATAGCACAAAGCGCCTGGTTGCTCGAAGCGACGCGCGCGGAAGATTCCATTTTACGATCTCTGCTCCAGGAACATATACGCTGGGCGTTGCCGCGAGCGGCTTTCTCCGCTATAAGCGCTTGATAAATATAGCGGGTTCACTCGACGTTGCGGTGACGCTCGAGCCCAGCACGCTCCCGGTCATAGGCTCGGTGATGGGCGTGGCACGCACGCCGTTCAACTCGACGCCGCTCGCGCAGCGCGTCTTTCCGCGCGAGGCCTATCGCGATCAAGGGCAGCCCTCGGTTACGAGCGTTCTCGATCAAACGCCGGGAGCTATAGTCGCACGCTCGACGGCGGCAAACGATGCGGCGCCAATCGCACCGGCAGCTCCGCTCGTTCGTGGAGGTCTACCATTCGAAACGCCGGTCTCGCTGGACGGATCGCTCGTTTCACTTCCCTCGAGCGGCAGCTTCGATCTCGCGCTCATTCCCACGTACGTTTTGCAGGAGGTCGAGGTACTGCAGGGTCCGGGCGATCCCGCCGGCGCGGGCGGCGGCGTCGGCGGAGCATTGAACTTGCGCACCGCCGAGCCGACGCTGCCGGTTCGCGCGATGCTGGAAGTCGAAGGCGATTCGCGCGGCGGACAGTTTTCGGACCTTGCGTACGACGGAACGCTTCCCGGCGGCAAGTTCGCGTTCGCGACGATGGCGTCGATCGACGGCTCTCCCGGCTCGCTGAGCGGCACGAGTTACGGAGTGCCCAGCGACGCGCTGCGTAAAGCGCTCTTGCTGAAGCTGCGAATGACGCCCGATCCCTTCCTCACCGTCACCGCGAACTTTCTGGGCGTCAACCTGCAGCGCGCGCTCGGCGGCGTCGATGCCGTTCTCTTCCCCAACGGCAGCGTCGGTGGACTGCTGCCGTCGCTCGATTCGACGCAGTTCGAAACTCTTCGCTTCGGGCAGATCCAAGCGCGGCTCGATCACGGCACCGACGGCTTCGATGCAAAACTCTACGGTCTCGATCTTGCGAACAGCGCGCAATCGGGCGCTGGGGGCATCACGTCGGCGACGCAAGAAAAGGAACGAGGCGCCGCGTTCGTTTGGCGGCACCAGGCCACGCGCAGCCTCTTCTCGCTCTCGTTGTCGGATAGCCGTGGAACCGCCGCGAGCAACGACGTCTACGCGATTCCAATCGCCTCGGGATCCGATCTCAACCTCTTGACGCTGCGCGGAACCGCAACGCTCCATCCGACCGATGCCGATCAACTCGACCTCTCGGCTGAAGGCGGCAGCCTCGCGCAGCACGCCGCTCCGAACGGAACCACGTTCAACTCCTACACGTGGGCGCCGACTGCGGTGCGCGCCGGCTACTCGCATTCGCTGGGCCGCGAACTTTCGCTGCGCGCGGCCGTCGGAGCGAGCGGGGTAACGCCGCCGGTGATGGCGCTCTCCGGCGGACCGGCGGTGCTGCAGCAATACGTCGGATTCCCAATGCGGGTCGTGGGATTCACCTCCGCCGTCGACCGCATGGAACGCGCAAACGGCGAAGACGTCGGCGCTGAGTGGCGGCTGCACGGCGAGACGACGACCTTTTCCGCCGACTGGTATCGGAGCAACACCTACAACGCCTACGTTCTCGAAAGCGAGCCGCAGAGCCAGGGGGCGATGCTCGAACGCTGGTTCAACGGACCGCCGATGGTCGACGAAGGCGTACAGTTTTCTCTCGTCCAGTTCAAGCCGGTCGGCATGGGATTCATCGCGCAGATGGCGTTTCCGCGAACGTACGTTTCCGGCCCGTTGCCGCCGGGCTTCTACGCAAACGGCAACCTCGCCGTGATTCCAGGGCAGAACGTATCGGGCGGCGCGTTCTTCACCGCCGGTGAGAACGATGTCGCTCCCATCCGCGTACCGTACGCCGTCGGCTACGGCGAGATCAGCTATAAGTGGCCGCGCGGTTCGCGTTTGTCGCTCGGCGCGTTGTATGAAGGAGCGAATAATCCGTACGCCGCGCCCGCCTTCGTCACGTTCAACTCCAATCTCGAGCTCTCATTAGGTCCCAAAGCGAAGTTTCAAATCTCGGTCGAGAACCTGACCAACGAGCTCGATAACCGCTTGCCGTTTGCCTTCCAGGGCATCGGCGTTCCGCTTGCCGCCGGCGGCGCCGGCTTGACGAACGCCAACGCACTGCAGCCGCGAACCTTTCGCTTCATGCTTCGCCAATCGTTTGGCGGCGGAGCGATCTACGAGCACTAGGCGCTCTCGGCCGCTTTAAGGCGAAGCGTTCGGCTCAGCCGGACCCTTATACGTAATCGCACCGTCGACGTCGATGAGGTACCGTTGCCCTCGCGCAATGACGATGCTGGGCAGATGCGGCTCGCGCGCGAGGACGTGAAAGACATCGGTGTCTTGCGGAACGTCGGCGAGAACCTCCTTGAAGACATTCGCGACGAGCCGGCCGCCGTTCGGGCCGACCGGTGAGGCAGTCCTGGCGAAAATAACGCCTTTGTGCATACGATGCGTTTCGAGGATCTGCGTGCCGTCCGCGGAGATCGCGTAACGAGTGTCGCCGCCGACAGGGTAGACGTTGAGTTTCGCCTGTGCGGGATAGAGATAGACGTAGAGCGTCCCGTCATCGTTGGGGAGGACCGCGACGTTGTACGCGTACCCCTCCACCGGAACGAAGGCTCCTTTCGCCGTAGCGATGGCATGCGCCGCAGCAACGAGGAAGCCCGTCTCGCTGCGCGGCGGCGCAAAGATTTTGGCCGTGAAGTGCCGCCCGTCGGTGATTTGCGCCTGCGCCCGGATCAGAAAGGACGTACCGACGGAATCGAGCGCGCCAAAATCGACCTCCCAACCCGAAGGCGTCTTGCGCGCGACGTAATTCTGCAGACCGGCACTGTCGCTTCCCAGCAGCGCGTGCGCCGCATCGGTGCCGTGCCAGGCGGCCTGATCGTAGGCATAGAGGTTGCGGCCGCGTTGCGTGATCGCCGCCAGCTGATCGGGCGTTGCCGGCGACTGTTGTGCGCCGGCGGCTCCCGCCGCCGCTGCGAGCCATGCGGTCAGAAAAATGAACCGCAAAAGAGCTTTATCCATGAGATCCTCTTAACGAAACGCGCCTGCGACGCCGCTGGTGACGCCGGAACCCGTGCGTTCTTCACCTCCGCGAGTAAGGTTCACTTCTACAAGCGACGAACTCCAAGCCTTCGGGAGGGACTCTTTGGCGATCGAGATTCAACGAGTTGTCAGCGAACGCGACTACGCGCGGCTGCATGAGCTTTTCGTGGCCTATGAGGACGATCTTATCCCGGAGCTGCGCCACGGCGACGTGCCGCCCATCGACGAGCTGCAGCGGATGTTCGGCGGCGAGGACGCGGCGTTTCTGGCCAACGGCGAGCAACGTGCGGCGGGCTGTATTGCCGTGATGCGCTTCGATCGGCGGACGGCCGTCATCCGCCACCTGTTCGTCGATCCGCAGGCGCGCGGCGCAGGTGCGGCGCGGGCGCTCGTCACTTCCGCCATCGAGTTTGCTAGAGATGCGGGGTGCGAGCGCGTCGTCCTCGATACGGCCAAAGAGCACCTGCCGGTTGCGTACCGGCTCTATCTTTCTTTGGGTTTCCGCGAGTCGGCACCATACACGACGGTGAACTATCGCTGCCCGACATTCATGGAGCTTAAGCTCGCGGAAGATCGCAAAGACGGCCGCTAAGCGATGCCGAGCACCGCGCGCGCGTGCGACCCGCCGTCGAAGCGTTCGGTCACGTTGAAGTCTTCGCTGAGCGCCCAGACGATGTAGAGTCCGCGACCGCGCTCGCTCAGAAGATCAGAGGGCAGCTTCGGGGCAAAGGTAAAGCCCGGCCCGCGGTCGAGCACGTGCAAGACCGGCGGCCCTTCATTCCAGTCGAAGATGATCTCGATCGGACCGGGTGCGTAGCGCACGACGTTGCCCAGCAGCTCGCCGAAGACCAGTTCGGCCGCATTGAGGCTGTCGCCCCGCACCCCGTTGTTTCGCAGCGCGTCGACGAACGAGTAGCGCGCACGATGCGCGATCGAGACGTCGTGGGCATCGAATGCCCACTTGAGCGTGTGCAGCCTGCCGTCGTCGGCGACGGCCTCCTCTACGGAGCCTCCAAGCTGCATCGTGAGCACGACGACGTCGTCGCTGCTCTCGCCCTTGAGCACCGCGCGGTAGAGGGCGTTGGCCGGATTCGACTCCTTGACGACGTCCGCCCGTTCGAGCGCAGCGACGAGCCGATCGTGCCCGCGAATGATGTCGCGGTCCGCTTCGATGAGCCCGTCGCTATAGAATACAACCAGGCAGCGCTGGGGAAGTTCCGCAACGCCGGCGGTTTCGCCGCGCACGCGCAGCCCGAGCGGAAGTCCGCTCGTGCCGAGCTCCGAGACCATCCCTTTCTCGTCGCGCAGCAGCGGCGGCGGATGGCCGGCGGACGCATGGGCCAGCGCGCGCGTAACCGGGTCGAAGACCCCCACAAAAGCGGTGACGAACGTATTGGGATACTCTGTTTTGAGCGTGCGATCCGCCGCATCGAGCATCGCGATCGGATCGGCATAGACCTGCGCCACGCCGCGGATGACCTGCCGCATAGACGCCATGATCACCGCCGCGGAGAGACCGCTTCCCGCGACGTCACCGATCGAGAGGACGATGCGTCCGTCGGCAAGCCGCAACGCATCGTACCAATCGCCGCCGAGCTGCTCGCGATCGCTGGCGGGAACGTAGATGCCGTCGAACGCGACGCCCGGAACTTGGGGCAGCGAGATCGGCAGCGCGGCCCGCTGAAACTCCGCGGCAATCTCGCGTTCGCGCTCGTAGAGCCGTGCGTTCTCGATGGCCACCGCCGCGCGTTTCGTCAGCTCCTCGAAGAGCGGAAGGTCTTCGTCACCGTAGCGGCGCGGCGTCTCGGCCCAAAACGCGACGAGCGAACCGATCGTACGGCCGTGGGTGCGCAGCGGGACCGTCATCGCCGATCGCGGCGCCAGCTCACGAATGACGGGCAGGAGGTTAGGGGCTGCAGATCGTTCGACGAGCTCCTCGCGGACTTCGCGCACGATATTCGCTCGCGTCGTTTGCAGGACGGCGACGATATCGGGCTCGACGTTGGGATTGTGGTTGTAACGGCCGAGAAGACGCTTTACGAGGCGCATCTTCTTCGAATCGGAATGAATGACCGCGAAGGTCTTGAGGCGGCCGGTTTCGTCGACGAGATCGATCGCGGCCCAATCGCCGAACTCCGGGACGATGATCGCGAGGAGCCGGTTGAGCGTCGTCTGCAGATCGAGCGATTCGGCCAGCACCTCGCCCGCCTTCGCGAGGAACGCAAAGCGCTGACCCTGTCGCTTGTAGTCGTCGATATCGGTGCAGATTCCGAGCCAGCCCTTCGCTTTCGGCGCCGCTAGCAGCGGCGAAACTTGCAGGGAAAACCAGCGGTTCTCGCCGTCGGCGCGGCGCAGCCGGAGTTCGAGCTCAAAGTGCGCGAGGCTCTTGACCCCTTCCCGCACGGCCTGGCGCGTTCGCCGAAAATCCTCGCGATAGACGGCCGCCGCCCACTGTTCCTCAGAGCTCTTTGCTTCGGCGCCGGCTGAGTTGGGCTGCCCGGTGTACTGATACCACTCGCGATTGAACCACGCGATACGGCCGGCCGGTGTTGCGGTCCATGCGATCTGCGGAATGTCGTCAATAGCAGGATTTGGGAGGGGCATAAGCAGCTATCGACCCTTTTTCGTTACGGGAGCGACTTTCATTCTTTGGAAGGCTCTGCCGGGTAGGGCCGACAATGGCACGTTGGTCATGGAAGGCCCGCCGAGCTCGTGGAAAATTGTGATGCTGCTCGCCGACAGCGCGCAGGCAGTAAACGGTAAGCTCTATATTCTCGGCGGCGGCTGGTCGATGACGGGGCCCGCGCCGACCCCGTCGGCAATCGCGATCAAATTCGAGGTGCCGTGGGAAGTCGCCAATCGCAAGCATCAGGTACGAATTGAGCTGCTCGACTCGGACGGCAACCAAGTTCTCGTCGCCGGGCCGCAAGGCCCGCAGCCGATGCTGATTGCGGCGGATCTCGAAGTCGGGCGTCCCCCGGGTCTGACGCCGGGCGCACCGCTCGATTCCCCGCTGGCGATCAATATCGGGCCGCTTCCGCTCGGCCCCGGACGTTACGAATGGCGCTGCACGATCGTCGATGCGAGCGTGAGTCAATCGTGTGCGTTTACGTTCCGCGAAACCCCCTTGACGGTGCGCGTCCCTCCGGCGGAGTAGGCGTTGCCGCTCGCGCCGCCTCGTGGGTAAAGGGCGACTTCTAACAGAACTCACGCGCGATGACGAAGCAAATCATTGCGAAGCTCTCGGAGATCGCCCCAGGCACTACCAAGCGTGTCGAGGTCGACTCCTGCGGTATTCTGCTTTGTAACGTCGCCGGCTCGATCTACGCGATCGAGGACGTCTGCACGCACGACGGCGGCCCGCTCGATCAGGGAACGCTCGAAGGCGAGTGCGTCGTCTGCCCCCGGCACGGCGCGACGTTCGACGTAAAAACCGGCGACGCGCTCACGCTGCCGGCCGTCGTGCCGGTCATGACCTATCCGGTTGAAGTCGTGGGCGACGACATCTTCGTCACTGTGGACTAATGCTATTCGGCTCCAAGCGCGAGGGGCGAGAAGGCGCGATCGCCACGGGACGCGACGTCGTAGAGATCGTCGCGATCCTCGCCGCGGGCGCCTGGGCCTTCTACGTCTTTGCCTACGAGAACCGAATCAAGCCGTCGTGGGCGAACCCGCAGGTCAACTTCTCTGCATCGCTGCAGCGCCTCGGTGAGCGCAACGGATTGATCGCGCTGCGGCTGCATCAGCGGCTGCACAACTTCGGTACGGTTCCGGCCCACTTTCTGGGTGTCGCGATCAACGTCTACGGGGAGCGCGTCAGCTACGCGAGCGCCCGGCGAGTCCCGCCCGCCCCGAGCACGACCTACACATACAAAGCGTTCTTCCAAACGACCCGCGAAGATCCGGTCTACAGCTTGGCCTACGTTACGAAGCTGGGCGATCCGCAAAGCACCCAGATCACGAAGCTCGATCCGGGCGACACGCTCGAGAACGACTACACGCTCTACGTTCCGCGCGGGCGTTACGATTTGCTGACCGTCGAGATCAGCGGGGTCTTTACGAAAAGCGAAGGTCCGGTCATCCCGACGCACATCGAGAGATCGCCGCAGGGCGCCGCCAAGCTTGTTACGTCGGACATCACCAAAGCGACCGTGGCCGACACGAATCCGGTCACCTCACTGAGCCTTTAGCGAATCGCCGCAAGAAGCCGCTACTCCTCGGGCCGAAGCGAGCGGGCGCCGATGGCGACGGCACGGTCATTTTGGGAACATACGGATCGATGGGCGAACCCACACGAGACGGCACGAAGGCGCCCTGCACCCGGCGAGGGTTCGTCGCCCGAGCCGTAAGCACAAGCGTCGCGCTGCCGTTGATTCTGCGGCCGCGCGAGGCCGCTGCAAGCGAGGAAGGCACAAACGAGATG
Source organism: Candidatus Cybelea sp. (assembly GCA_036489315.1). Lineage (NCBI taxonomy): Bacteria > Bacillati > Vulcanimicrobiota > Vulcanimicrobiia > Vulcanimicrobiales > Vulcanimicrobiaceae > Candidatus Cybelea > Candidatus Cybelea sp. The sequence continues at coordinate 44,685 of DASXFZ010000021.1, read as the reverse complement.
CTCACGGCGCCCAATACTACCGAAACCACGATCGTCTTGAACGTCAACGGGGCGGAGCACCAGGTCGCCGTCGAGCCGCGCGTCACGCTGCTCGATGCGTTACGCGATCGTCTCGGGCTAACCGGCACGAAGAAAGGCTGCGATCACGGGCAGTGCGGCGCCTGCACGGTGATGGTCAACGGACGCCGGATCGACTCGTGCCTGACGCTCGCGGTGATGCACGAAGGCGATCGGATCGTTACGATCGAGGGGATCGCGCCAGAGGGCGAGCTTCATCCAGTGCAGACCGCCTTCATCAAACACGACGGTTTTCAATGCGGATACTGCACGCCGGGACAGATCGTCTCGGCGGTCGCGCTGCTCGCCGAGGGAGTGGCGGCCGAACGCGGCGCCATCCAAAAGGCGATGAGCGGAAATCTCTGTCGCTGCGGCTGCTATCCCCACATCGTCGACGCGGTCCTCGAGGTGCAAGCTCAGCGGTGAAGCCCTTCACGTACGTCCGCGCGCAGAGTCCGCCGACCGCGCTGAGCGCGGCCGGGCGCGAGTCCGGCGCGCGCTACATCGCGGGTGGAACCAACCTGCTCGATTTGATGAAGCTCGAGGTCGAGTCTCCGCCCCTTCTCGTGGACATCAATCCGCTTGCGCTGCGCGGGATCGAAGCGCGCGCGGGCGCGCTGTATATCGGCGCGCTGGCTCGCCTAACCGACGTTGCCGGGAACGCACAGGTTCGCCGGAACTTTCCACTGGTCGCCATTGCCTTGGAGGAGAGCGCGTCCCCGCAGCTGCGCAACATGGCGACGATCGGCGGAAACTTGATGCAGCGCACGCGCTGCGCCTACTTTCGTGATGTCGCGACGCCGTGCAACAAGCGGCGCCCGGGAAGCGGGTGCGGGGCGCTCGACGGCGAGAACCGCCGCCAAGCGGTGCTCGGCACGAGCCCGCACTGCATCGCCGTTTCACCTTCGGACCTTGCGGTCGCGCTCGCGGCGCTGGACGCGACGGTCCACCTCAGCGGCTCGAACGGAGATCGCGAGATCGAGCTGGCCGATTTCTACCGCCTTCCGGGCGACACGCCGCAGATCGAGACCGCGCTCGAACCGCACGAGCTGATCGCCGGCGTCTCGCTCCCGCTCCTTCCGTTCGCTTCGCGGTCGACCTACGTGAAGGTTCGCGACCGCGCACAATACGACTTCGCCTTGGCCTCGGCGGCGGTCGCGGTCGACCTGCGCGGAACGACGATCCGCGAGGCTCGAATTGCGCTCGGGGGAGTGGGCACAATCCCGTGGCGCTGCGCGCAGGCCGAGCGGCTTCTGGCCGGCGCGCCGGCGGACCGCGAGAGTTTCGAGCGCGCAGCGCAGGCCGCGATGTCGGGTGCGGGCGGACGAGGCGCGAACGACTATAAAATTCCGCTCGGCCGGCGCACGCTCATCCGCGCGCTCGAGAGTGCGGTGGCACTGTGAGCCAACCACTCATCGGCGCACCGCTCGATCGGGTCGAGGGGCCGCTGAAGGTTCGCGGCGAGGCCAAGTATACCATCGATATCGCTGTCGAAGATATGCTGCACGTGGTCGTGGTGCCCAGCACGATCGCCAGCGGACGAGTCGTGGAGGTTGACGATGCGGCAGCGCGCAGCGCCTCCGGAATCGTCGCGGTGATGACGCACCGCAACGCGCCGCGCGTCAACCAGTCGCGGACGGCGCCCCATGACACGAACCTCTTTCTTTTGCAGGGCGATATCATAGAGTTCGATCGTCAACCAGTCGCGCTGGTGATCGCAACGAGCTTCGAAGCCGCAACCTACGGCGCCTCACTCGTACGGGTGCGCTATGAATCCAAGCCACTCGAGATGCAGTTCGATTCAGCTCCGCGCTACGTTCCCGAAGACATCTTCGGCGAGCCAGCAAAGCATCAGCGCGGCGATCCGGCTCGGGCGCTCGCGAACGCGGCGGTCGCAGTGCATCAAACTTACCGCACGCCGACCGAACATCACAATCCCATCGAGACGCACAACACGGTCGCCCAGTGGCAAAACGGCGACCTGACACTGCACGATTCGAGCCAGTGGGCCTTCGGCGTGCGCCGCCGGATCGCGGCGGTCTTCGGAATCGACGCGGAGCGCGTTCGCGTCATCGTTCCCTATGTCGGGGGCGCCTTCGGCAGCAAGGGCACGATGTGGTCGCACGTAGCCCTGGCCGCAATGGCGGCCAAACTCGTCGATCGGCCGGTGAAGCTCGTCGTCACGCGCGCGCAAATGTTCGGCTGGATCGGGCATCGGCCGCAGACCGAGCAGCGGGTCTCGCTGGGCAGCGATCGCGATGGGCGTCTCGTCGCAGTAACGCACGACGTGCTCTCGGAGACGAGCCTCCACGACGAGTTCGTAGAAGCCTGCGGCGTCTTCAGTCGCGACCTTTACGCCGTGCCGAACTACGCGATGTCCCACGCGCTGCCGCGCTTGAACATCAGCAAGCCGACGTATCAGCGCAGCCCCGGCGAATCGACGGGCTCGTTCGCGCTCGAGTCGGCGCTCGACGAGCTGTCCTACGAGCTCGGCATCGACCCGCTGGAGCTTCGTCTGCGAAACTACGCGCAGCACGATCCGAATTCGGGCAAGCCCTATTCCAGTAAGCATTTGCGGCAGTGTTACGTTGCGGCCGCGCAGCGCTTCGAGTGGAGCCGCCGCAAGCCGCAGGTTCGCGCGACGCGGCGCGATGGAATGCTGGTCGGGCTCGGCATGGCGACCTCTTCGCGCTCGACGTTTCGTTCGGCGGCCAGCGTACGCGTGCAGCAGCACGAAGACGGCCGCGTCGTTATCGGCTGCGGGACGATCGAACAAGGCTGCGGCTCGCCAACGGTCTACGCGCAGCTGGCGGCTGAGATTCTCGAGATCCCTTACGAACGCGTGCAGTTCGAGTTCGGCGATACCCGCCTGCCGCCCGCGCCCCTCGCGGCCGGCTCGCAGACATCCGGCAGCGTCGGCTCGGCAATCGTCGTCGCGGCCACTCAACTGCGCGAGCGTCTCGCGGGCAACCGCGGGCGCGTGCCGCCCGGCGGCATCAGTTTTGAAATTGAGGAGAAACCCGAGGAGGAAGAGCCGTACGCGACCCAGAGTTTCGGCGCGGGATTCGTTGAGGTCGAGGTCGATCCCGATCTCGGCGAGGCGCGAGTCGTGCGCTACGTCGGGGCCTTCGACAGCGGCCGTATCCTCAACGCAAAGACGGCGCAGAGCCAGTTCGTCGGCGGCGTCGTCTGGGGCATCAGTATGGCGCTCTTCGAAAAGACGCGCTACGACCGGCGCACCGGGCGGGTCATGAACGCCGATCTCGCCGAGTATCTGGTGCCGACCAACGCCGATATCCCCAATCCCGAGATCATCATGATCGAAGAGGACGATCCGCACATCAATCCGGCGCACGTCAAAGGCATCGGCGAAGTCTCGATCACCGGAGCGGCTGCCGCGATCGCCAACGCCGTCTATCACGCGACCGGCGTGCGCGTGCGGGAGCTGCCGATCACACCGGACAAACTTCTTACGTAAGTCGAAAGGCCGCGTTTCGACGGGACGGCCTATACTTCCGTAGAAGGCCCTCCGCAATGGCGCGCCTTCTTTTGCGGACGCTGCTCTCGGTGCTGGTTATTCTGTTGCTGGTCGTTGCGAGCTATGCGCTCAACGTCACGATCGGCATGCACGCCCATCCGCGGGAGAACGGCTCAATCTCTGGCCTTCCGATTCACGCGCCGGTGACGATTTTGCGTGACGATCGCGGCGTACCGCACGTGGTTGCCGCGAGCCGGCACGACCTCTTCTTCAGCCAGGGCTACGTCGAAGGCGCAGACCGGCTCTTTCAAATGGACCTGCTGCGCCGTTTCATGCTCGGCCGGCTCGCCGAAGTCTTCGGCAGATCGGCGCTCGCGCAGGACGAGAGCCAACGCAACGTCCCGGTGCGCGAGATCGTGCAACGTCAGTACCAACGGCTCCCAGCGGCAGAGCGCGATCTGCTAAATGCCTTCAGCGACGGCGTCAACGCGGCGATGTCGCGCGAATCGCTGCCCGTCGAGTTCCGTATCCTCGCCTATCGGCCGCGTCCCTGGACACCGCAGGATTCGCTCGCGGTCGCGATGGCAACGGTGCTGGACCTCACCGATACGTGGAACGACATCGCCCCGCGCAACGCGGCCTACCGCAGCGGCGGTCTCGCGCGCCTGAACGCGTTCTTTCCGCTGACCGACCCGTGTTACAACGCGCCGGTGCTGCTGGGGCTTGCCGCCATGGCACCCGGGCCCGCCTGCCGGCGCAACGTCGCGCTCGCGCGCGAACTCGCCGATCCGCGCGCGCCGGTCGGCAGCAACGAATGGGCGGCCGGCGCAGCGCACACCGGCACCGGCCGCGCTTTGCTCGCCAACGATCCGCATCTCTCGCTGGAAATGCCGGGAGTGTGGTATCTGCTCGACCTGCGTGCGCCCGGGTTCCACGCCGCGGGCGCAACGCTTCCGGGCTGCCCCGGCATCGTTCTCGGGCATAACGAGCACGTAGCGTGGGGAGCGACGAACGGCACCGTGACCTCGCTCTCAGCGTATTTGCCACCGTCGCATCTCGACCCGGGCGGCTGGCAGAGCGAACGTTTTGAGGTGCGCTTCGGGCGCAGCGTCGAGGCGAAGTATTATCGGACTCGCGACCTCTTCGGCGCAAAAACGAAGCGCGACGGAGTCGTTATGGTCCGCTGGGACGCCTATACTCATCCCGATTCTCCGGCATCGGCGTTCCTCGAGCTCGATCAGGCCGCGACGATCGACGCGGCCGCCGCCGCTCTGAAGCGCTATCCGGGGCCGACGCAAAACTTCGTGCTGGCCGATACCAGCGGCCGCGCGGCGTACTATCTCGCCGGTCACATTCCCAACGATCCCGCGCGCGGGCGCTGGTTTCATCCGGCGGCCGATCTCGCGCAACGCTATCCGATCGTGCCCTTCAAGCGCCTGCCGAGCGTCGCCCCCTCGCGCAACGCCATCGTCTGGACCGCCAATAACCAGATGTACGGTCCGTCCTACCCGCTGCAGCTCAGCCCGCAGTTCGCTCCGCCCTATCGCGCCTACCGCATCGCGCAGCTGCTGCGCGAACGCCGCACGTACGACGTCGGCTACTTCACGCGAATGCAGCTCGACGTGCTCTCGCTCCCGGAGCGCGCGATGGCGCACGAGGTGGCCGCAGCCGTGCGTGCGCGAGACGCGCAGCTGGGTGCGGCTCTGGCTGGGTGGGACGGCGAGATGACCGGCTCGTCGTCGACGGCCACGGTCGCCGAAGCGTTGCGCGTCGCACTCACGCACCACCACACCGGGCGAATGCCGACCGTACTCGCCGACGTCGCGCAGACGCGCAAGGCGGTGCGCGGCATCGCTTTGCCGTCGCCGTCGCCTTGGCAGGTGGCTGGCGCCGATCCCGTACCGCACGCGCTCTCGGCTCTGGGAGTCTCTTTTCTCGACGGGGTAACGCTGCCCGGCAACGGCGACGCGTTCACGCTGCACATGCAGTCGCCGGGGTACTCGCAGAGTTTCCGCGCCGTGTGGGACATCGGTAACTGGGATGCGGGCGGCATCACGATCCCGCAGGGCGAGTCGGGCGAACCGGGCTCGGGACACTACACCGACCAGGCGCAGGCATATATCTCCGGGCGCCTATGGCCGCTGCCGTTCAGCGACGCGGCGGTCGCGCGCACCGCCGTCAACCATGAGACGCTGCTGCCGTGATGCCGCGCCGGCGCGGTCCCTGAGCCGGTCGCGCGGACGAGCCCAGGGCACGCGCTTTCGGTTTTCTACGAGCCTGAGTGCGCGGCTATCGCTTTGGCGATCTGCTCCTTCACCGCTTCGAGGTTGAACGATGCACCCGGCTGCATCGGCGGGAACTCGACCGCGGATTGCGCCGCCTTCGCCACCACCTCTTGCACGAGTACGAAGCGCCAGAACTGGTAGACGAAGAAATGGTAGTAGTTCAGCGATCCGGCGATTCCGGTTCGCTCGAACGGATCGAGCCGGAGATTGGTAAGCATCGGCCAGTCGACCTTCACCGTTCCGCCGAGCCAGCCGCCGGGCTGGTCGATGAAGCGGTACTTATAGTCGCCGACACGTACTGCTCCCAGCGTTCCTTCCGCGAAATAGAAGATCTCGCGACGCTTCGACGGCCCTGAGCCGGTGATCAGATCCATCTGATTGTAGCCGTCGAGGTGGACCTTATAGGTTCGCTCGCCGAGCTGTTTACCGGCCTTGAGCTCCTCGACGATGTTCGGATCCCCCGCGGCCGCGCAGAGCGTTGGGAACCAATCGAGTCCGGAGAAGATGTCGTTAACGACCTTCCCGGCCGGGACTTTGCCGGGCCAGCGTACGATACACGGTGCTCGGAAGCCGCCTTCGAGAACGGTGCCCTTACCGCCGGCAAACGGCGTTTGCCCACCGTCGGGCCAGGTGAAGTTCTCCGCACCGTTGTCGGTGGTGAACATGACGATCGTGTCGCCTTCGAGCCCTTCATCCTTGAGCTTCTGGAGAACGCCGCCGACGATGTCGTCGAGCTGCGCCATGCCGGCTTCGGATTCTGACCAGCCGTTCTCCGGCGTGCGCATCTTCTGGTATTTTTCGGAGAGATGGGTCACCACGTGCATACGCGTCGGATTGAGCCAAACGAAGAACGGCTTGTTCTCCGTCTTGGCCTTGTCGATGAACTTGAGCGTGCAGTCGAGGATCTCGTCGTCGACCGTCTCCATCCGTTGGGGATAGAGCGGGCCGCAGTCTTCGATCTTCTGCTTGCCGACTTTACCCCAGCGCGGCTCTACGGTCGCGTCGTCGGTGTCGGTCGCCCAGCTGTGGAGCAGGTTGCGCGGGCCGATCTTGTCTTTAAGTTCTTGAGGATAGTTTGGATGGGCCGGGTCCTCCATCGCGTCAAGGTGATAGAGGTAGCCGAAAAATTCGTCGAACCCGTGTACCGTCGGCAAGAAGCGATTGAGATCGCCGAGGTGGTTCTTGCCGAACTGGCCGGTGGCGTAACCCATCGACTTGAGCGCCGTGGCAATCGTCGGCGCCTCGTCGGGCATGCCGATCTGCGCGCCGGCCTGACCCACGGTCGTAAGCCCGGTTCGAATCGGCAGTTCGCCGGTGATGAAGTTTGCGCGGCCCGCGGTACAGCTCGCTTCCGCATAGTAGTCGGTAAAGCGCATTCCTTCGGACGCGAGACGGTCGAGGTTCGGAGTCCGGCTCGCCATGATTCCCTGATGGTAGGCCCCAACGTTAAACCAGCCAATGTCGTCGGCCATGATGGCGACGATGTTCGGCTGTGACTGACCGGGCATAAAACAGCCTCCTGAAATTATCAAACGCTGTGGTTGTGAAATTAGACCGGCCTCAAGCGTAACAAGAGCCCAAATCGTGAGCAATCCGAAAAGCGCAAACCCGGAAAATTCGGCCCGCTCCCGCCTGCCTGCTTAAGGAAGGCGAAGACTTATTGACAGTACGAGGAGGGGCCGTGTTCGGCCCCTCCTCGCTTTCCTGCTACCCCATACGTCTGTTCGGTGTTAGATTTTGACCTGCGCGTTGAAGTAGACATTGATCGGCGGAACGCCGCCGCCGATTGCACCCGAGGTGAGGTTGCTCGGCAAGTAGCTCTGGGTAAACGGCGTTCGCGCTTTGTTGGCGGCAAAGTCGTTGATGCCGGTGCCGTTATAGAAGTTCGCCGGATACAGCGTGCTGTTGAGCGAACCGCCTGCAGCGGTATATCCGCAAATCACGTTGCTGGGCGGATTTGCCGCCGTCCACGGTTCGGCCGATCCGCCGAAGCACGCATGGAAGAGCGAAGCGCCAAGGATCGTCAGCTTGATCCGCGGACTAACATCGTAGGAGACCTGCAGGTTGCCGACGATTTGACCCGGCTGATGCAGATTGTCGTAGTAGAACGAGCCGGTCTGCGGATCGGGGATGTAGAGATACGCGAACTGGCCCGTGCCGAGGCCGCTCATCGTGAGATAGTTGCACTGCAGCGGATTGGTGTGCGGTGACACCTTCGTGATACCGGTCGCGCGCGAGTTTAGCGTACAGGCGCGGGGATCCATGCCGGTCTCGTCCAGCGGGGTCCCGTAGAAGCCGCCGTTTTGGAACGTGAAGCTCGGTGTAATTGCGAGCTTGTCGTGCCGCCAGTTGAGGATGAGCGACGAGACAAAGGGGGCGATGTAGCTGCCCAGCAGCCCGTTGAGGCTCGGCGCGATGGCCGTGCTGTAGGGATTGTACCAAGCGCCCGTGTTGAGAAGTCCCTGCGGCGACTGATTATAGTAGGGATTGAGGATCGCATCGTAGGTCGTCCCATCGATCGTGACCGGCTTCGCGGAACACTTCACCCGGTCGCCGGCGCGGTAACAGGGGCTGCCGCCACCCATCTTGGTCAACGAATTGTAGTTCGCAATCACCTGATTGAGCACGGTGAGCGTGCTGGGGATCGTTCCACCCGTACTGAGCCCGACGTTCTGGAACAGCACCTTCGAGTCAGTGTAGGTGAAGGCGAACTGGCCGGAGAGGCCGTTACGACTGAAATCGCCTTTGTTGAACTGGAACTCGAAGCCCTCATTACGATTGACGCCGACGGGGACTTGCGTCACGAAGCCGGAGCCGATGAACGTCTGCTGCTGCCATCCCGAAACCCAAGTGTAAAATGGCGTAAGCTTAAAGCTCATGTCGGTTCCGCGGAAATGCTGCTCGTAAGAGAGATCGTACTGCCCTGACGAGATTCCGGGAATCGGGTGAAATGGTGAATAGAAGCCGAGATTCATCGTGTTGTTCCAGACCGACCGGTCGTCGCCCGACGAGCTGAGGTACTGGACCGACGCCGAGATCGGCGGCTGGGTGAAGCGGCCGGCCGATAGACGCCACACGACGTCGGGCGACTGCGTGTAGGTCATCGAGAAACGCGGCTGCCAGTAGTTGAGGCTGTACGAGCTGGGCGATGAAGCGGTGAAATTCGGCGCCGCGACGCCGTCCTGGGTCGTTCCGTTGGGATGGACCCAGCCGGTATGCGGGCCGTTCGGATGCAGCGCTGCCGCTTTATTGCAGTCCCCTTCCACGTACTGCGCCGCGGCAGGCGGCACCGCGCCCGGAGGCAGCGGTTGAACCAGAACCTCATTGTTCGCTGCGAGGACGCACGTATAGTTCGCCGTCATGTTCGCGTAGAAGGCATCGGCCGGTCCCGCCGAGTCGGGGAGTTGATAGGTGAAATTGTCGTAACGAATTGATGCGTTGAACAAAAATCGGTCGCTCGGCCTGAACTGATCGGATATCGATGCGTTCGTGAATTCCGGCTTGACGGTATTGAGCGAGCCGGTCGCGTTGCCTTGCCAGAGGCTGTCCCACGTCGCGCCGGCCTTGACTGCGGCGCTTCCCTTGGGAGCGAATCCCGCTGGGCCCGATGCCGCAAGGCTCGTCCAGGTTGGAGCTTGAGTCGCGCACTGGCTGCCGGTAACTACACAGTAGGTAGCACCGGCGGGTAATGCCAAACAGGGTACCGGCTTGCCGCTCGTCGGATCGAAGCAGCGATAACCGGCGCCGCTCTTAGCCATATACCCGATGGGCGAACAGGAATTGGAATAGTTAAAGCCCTGTATCGTGCAACCGGCGTAGGCCGAATTGTTGCTAAAGCGGTTGACGCTTGCAGTCGTGTAGTTGCCGCCGATGCTGATAAGGTTCTGGTCGTTGATCTGATCCTGAAAATCCAGCGCGCCTCCCGAGGTGTGAGTGATGAGGGTGTATTGCGCCGCCACGGGGGAAGGCAGCCATGCGTCGCTCGATCCGTAGGTCGGGTCGTCTTGCAGCCAGTCGGAGTAGAACGTATATCCGTACGCGCGGAGATACGCGGATTGGCTTAGGGCATAGGTGTATTGCAGCTTCGTGATGCCCGTATCGTTGAGAATGGTGTTGAGATTCTCGTCGTTGGCCGGAATCGGGCCGCCAAACGGATGCGCCGGAGTGTTCGGTGCCGTGTAGACGCCCGGAGCCTTTACGTTCGTGGCGCTCGTCGCAATCGGCGTACCGAACGGCACGTTATAGGCGACGTTGTCCGCATAAGGAAGATAGGTAAATGCGCAGCCGAGCTGCGCTGCCGGGCTACGCGGATTGCACACGGCTTGCGAACCGAATAAGGGCAAGAGCGACCCGATCTGTCCGCAGTTCGGATAGCATGGGCTTATACCGTTAAAGTTGGTCATGCTCGAGCACCCGTTGACGGTAAGGCCTGGGCCGACTTGGAGCGGGCCGCATCTTGCCGGGCCTCGCGCCGTCGTTCCGAAGTACGATTGAATGAACTGACTGTTACCCGGGCCGATGTCGTTTTGGCTCTGGTAGAAATAGTTGTTGAGTGCCGATGCGCTCCAGAGAAACTGCACGTCATCGCGCAGTCCATTGGCCTTCGGGATTCCCATGTGCAGGTTGATCACGTCCTCACGATCGCTGATCTGAGAAGGGCTCCCGGTGGTGCCGCTATAGAACTGCCAGCAACCCTGCTGCGGGATATCGAACTTCGCTCCTACGAGCGGACAAACCGGTTTGACTCCCTGGCAGGTGCTCGAAAGGCACTGAGCGCCGACGCTTAGGAGCTGATCGCTCCCGAAACCGTAACCGATGCCTGCGCCCAGCGTGTTGCCTGAGAATATTCCGCCGGGCGTCATGTAGCCGGCGCCGTTGGAGTTGTCGAAGAGACGGTAGTCCTGATTGTAGCCTAAGAGGCCAACGTAGTAGCTGAAGGTGCGATCCGGCGTCGAGCCTCCAATTTCTACGGACGCTTGATGGTAGAACACCGGCGAGCCGATACCGAGATTCGCGGTGGCAAATCCCGGGTACGCGCCCGTCTTGATCACTTGGTTGATAAACCCGGAAGTTCCGGCCGAAGCGACCGACGCCGGGCCGCCGCCGGTGTAGACTTGCAGCTCGGAAAGCCCGAGGCTCGACTCCGTCGACGAGTTGTAGTTATCGAAGGCACGATTAACCGGGATGCCGTCGTATTCGTATCCCGTGTAGTAGGAGTTCTGACCGCGAACGTAGGTCGCGTTGAAATTCCAGCCGATGCCGCCTTGCGACGTCTGCACGCCGGGAACCGACGCCAGCGCCGAATAGGCGTTGTTGAGATTGCCGCCGCCGCCGAGCGAGGCCGCTGCCGCGGCTTGCGCCGCGTTGACGCTATAGAGATCGCTTCCAACGCCCGACTTCACCAGCGAGGAGCCGGACTGCGCGGTTACGCGGCCGATGGTCACGAGCGCTTTGCTTAGCGTGTACGCGACCTGCTGGCTCTGATCCGCGAAGACCACGACGCCGGGAAAGGACGCCGCTTGATAGCCGGCTTTGGTGAGATTGAGCGTATAGGTGTCCGGCGCGAGCGAGAGAATGACGAAGTGCCCGGCTGCGTCGGTCGTGGCGCTTTTGCTCTGCGAAGGCGAAACGGCCTGCACTTGTGCTCCGGCGATCGGTGTGCCGTTCGTATCCTTGATCGTCCCCGCGATATTGCCCGTCACGCCGGCCAGTGCCCATGTTTCCTGGCAGGCGAAGAACCCGAGCAACGTCAGCGCGGCAACCAGCGTACGCGGCAACGAAAATCGTTTCATGCGTGTGGTTTCCTCCAGTGCAACGTTACGTGTGTTAATGCGGAACATTAGCCGCACACGCACGCGCCTTCAGCCTTCCAAACCTGCTTCCTATAAAGCTGAGTAAAGTGTCAGCACCGCAGTCACTCTTAAACGATGACGCGCGCAGCGAATTATCAAACGCCATCAAAAACAATGAAACGAATTACGCCATGCCGGCCGGCTAGCGTTGATGAATCGTTGATGACGCGGGTGCCTGCCTGGGTTTATACTCGCATGCATGGCGACGTTGCCGCTGCTGTCGATGTATGGATCGTACGCGGCGCCTCAGCCGCGCTTCGAAGCCGAGGTCCGGCGATTGTTGCGCCGCTCCGGCGACCCGTTCTTTTTGGCGACGAGCCCGCTGGCGCAAGCGCTCTGCCACGCAACCGGCATCCCGAACGCAAAGCACGCGCTGATCCGCGCGATCGACGGCGCGTTTGCGCAACGCTCGGGAGAGTCGCGATTGCGCGCGCTGCTGCACGCCCCAGTGGAGGGAACACCCGAAACCGACCTGCCCGACGCACTGCGCGTTTCGCGACGCCATCTGCTGCGGCGGCGCGCGAAGGCGGTCACGATTTTGGCCGCGCACATCCGGCGAATCGTCCGATGGTCGGCGCCTACGGCGCCTCCCGAAGAGGCGGGCTCGGTCCTGCAGCCGCTCGACGCAATCGGCGAACTGCTTTCGCTCGCGATTCGCGAGCGTGTCGAGATGGGCGCCTTTGACGAGCGGCTTACCGATCTCGAGCATTACGTCGATCCGGCGCTCTACGCCGTCTTCGCCGCGCAGGCGCGGCAGATCGCCGGACTCGACGCCGGTCCGGGCGCGCAGTCGCAGCTCGCCTTCGCCGCCACGGGCAGCGCGGAGACTCGCTTCGAGTTGGAGACGCTTGCCCTGCTGCGAGCGCGTCACGGCGGCAACGCCCGCACGCTCGAGGCCGTCTCGCGCAATCTGAAGCGTCTAGCGGGCGAACGTCCGTCGTGGCTTTTGCGGGCGCTGCTCGCGCAAGCGGAGTCGTCGCTTCGCCGAGGGTGTCTACAAGAAGCCGGCGCCCAGCTCGACGCGATCGATCGAAAAGGCGTTGCGAGCTTCGCGGCGTTCGAGCCGGTCTGCGCGAGCATGCTGCGCGGCGAGCTCGCGTTCGCGCAGGGCGACGACGCGCTGGCGGAGCGTTTTGCGTCGGCCGCATATTTGGTTTTGCGCGGGCGCCACTTCAATGCGTACAAGTGCCAAACGCTCGTCGCGCGCGCGCGCCTGCGCCTGGGCATACCGTGGGCGGCTCCGAACGATGCCGGATTGCTCGCCGCGCCCGCCTGGGATCGCATTGCGCTCGACGTCGAGCTCGCGCGCCATCTCGCGATGGCCGGCGACGCGGCGCGCGCGAAGAGTTTCGCGCGGGATTCGTTCCGAGTCGCAAGCGTCCGCGGCTACCAAACGCTCGCGGCGCGAGCGGCCGCGACCATCGGTGCGCTGCTTGGCGGCAAAGAGCGCCGAATGTGGTATCTGCGCGCGCTCGCTCTCGCGCTCCCGACCCGCGACCGTTCCGCAGTACTCGATCTCTTTGCGCTGGAGGCGACGCCGCTGGCCGCGACGCTGAGACTCGCAACGGCCCCCGCCGATTTCGTCGACATGCTGTACGACGGCCTGATCGCCGCCATACCGCCGTTGCGCGACGGCGGCCGCAGTGAGGCGCCGGCTGCGAACGCTTTTCTGCGAAACCTGGTCGTGAGGCTGCTTGACGCGCCCGCTCGGCCGCGCGGAGCGGCCGAAGCCGCGGCCGCCCTCATCGACGAAGCTCCGGCGTTTGCCCACGCCCTCGGCTACTTTGCCGCGAGCGCTTCGGAGCTGATTGCCACCGTCATGCAGGCCGTCGTGGGTTTCGGCGAACGTTCGAAGGTGCAATACCGCCTCGACGAGGCCTTGCATGAGGTCGAACGGCACGCGACGGTACGCGCCAACCCGTTACGATTCTTGGTCGGGTGAGCCGGCCTCGACGCGTTCCACGATGCGCTTGAAGCGCGCGTCTCCCGCAATCGCGACAAACCACGGCAGGCTCTTCAAGAACGCCAGCGTCGACTCGTGCCGCTCGCAGGCCGTTTCGAGATACGAGAGGGCGTCGGCGTAGCGCCGCAAGCCGCAGGCCACGATGGCGAGATTCCAGCAGACGACGTATCCCGTCTGGGCGAGGCTCTCCAGCACGCCGAAAACCTCTGCGGCTCGCCGGCTCTCTCCCGCATCGGCGTAGGCGCGGCCGAGCATCGGCAGACGAAAACTCGGATCTTCGCTTTGCTCTTGGGGCAGAAGCTCCAAATCCCCGATCGCCTTTTCGGGCTGCGCGTCGAGCAGGTAGGCTTGCGCGCGATACCGGCGCGCGATATAGAACGCCGGGCTCGTCTCCAGAATGTTCGACATCAATGCGATCGCTTCGGCATACCTTCCCGAATGAAGGAGCACCCGCGCAACGAGCAGCTGCAGGGAGAGCGACGACGGCTCGAGCGTAAGGGCGAGCTGCGCTTCGAGCAGCGCCCGCTCGAAGCGCCCGGTGCAGACGTGCACCCAGGCCGCGTTGGTGCGAACGAAGGTCGAGCCCGGATTGAGCCGTATTGCGAGCTCCGACTCGCGACAAGCGCTCTCCCAATCCCACTTCCAGAAGCAAAGCAGCCCGGAGCGCACGGCGTGCGCGACGGCGCTCGCCGGATCGATCGCCAGCGCCTTTTCGACGGCCTCGAGCGCCGCCGGAAACGTGAGATTGGGCGGCACGTGAGATTGGGCGGCACGTGCCAATAGGTGCCCAGGAACTGACGCGCGCGCGCGAGGCCGATCAGCGAGGGCACATAATCTCGATTCGATTGTAAGGAGCTTTCGAAAAACTCCGCCGCCCGGCGAATCGCGGGCGCCGTTCGCTGCTCCAGGAAATAGCTTCCTTGGCAGTAGGCGCGGAACGGTTCGAATTGTTCTCCGGAGACGATCGCACCAAGGCTCGCGGCGTCGGTCGTAAACGTCTCGTTCAGCGACGGCTCCATCACTTCGACCGGGACGGCGAAGCGATAGCCGGTGCGCGGAACGCAGAGAATGTGCGAGCGGTCCTTAGTCTTTTCGCCGAAGAGGCGCCGCAGCAGATAGATGTGCTGAACGAGATTTCCATCGCTCACCGCATCGTTCGGCCAGACCGTAACCGCCAGCGTCTCTTTGCTCACGACGCGCCCGCCGGCTGCAAGCAGCTGCGTGAGGATGAGCGCCAAGCGTTCCGCGACGGGGGTAACACTCGAACCGCGCAAGAGTACGCGGCGCATGGGGTCAAAGCAAAACTCACCGAACCGAAAGAGCCGAGCCTGCGGGAGCATCTATTACGATTGACGCCCGAACGACTGCCGGAGTTTCATCTGCAAACTTTGATAAGATTTGATTTCGGCGAAATGCTACAATCGTAGCCGTGAATAGATCCGAGTTTCTCAATGCCTGCTGCGCGGTTGCGGCGATCACCCCTGCGCAGGGCCTGCCGAAAAGCGTTGCCGGCGTCGCCATCGTGGATACGCCGCTTGCACTAGAGGCTACCTCGACCGCGCTCGCCGCCGAGCCGGCCGAAATCTTCAATCACTCGTTGCGTACATTTCTGTTCGCGGAGCTCATCGCGCGCGCGGACAAAATCGAACACGACGCCGAAAGCGTGTACGTGGCCTCGATCCTGCACGACGCGGGGCTCAGCGCAACCTACATGAGCCCGAGCCGCCGCTTCGAGGTCGACGGCGCGAACCTCGCGCGCGACCTCGCGAAACGGCACGGGCTCCCCACGACACGCGCGGAAACGATTTGGGATGCGATCGCCTTGCACGATCAAGGGAGCCTCGCACGCTGGAAATCGAACGAAGTCGTGCTCGTCAACGCGGGCGTTTCGGCGGACTTCGGCGCGTCGCTCGGTGCGCTGGCGCGCGACGATGTCGTCGCCGTATTGAAGGCGGCCCCTCGTACCAACTTCGTCCCCGCCTTTCTGCAGGCGGTTGCGGCGGTCGCCCAACGTAAGCCGCAGGCGACCGGAAACTGTTTTGTCGTCGACGTCGGCTACCGTATGGTGCCCGGCTTCCATCTCGAGAACTTTTGCGACGAGGTCAAGACCGATCCGTTCGCCGGGTATGCGTGACCCGCGGTGGATGGTCTTGCCTTCGTCCGTTCGCTGCTCGGCGCCGCTGCGATGCCGATGGCCGAACACGTCGACTTCGTGCTCGATGAGGTTGCCGCCGGCAGCGTCCGCGGCCGGGCGACGCCCAAGACGCGCCATGAGAATCCGTTCGGCGTCGCCCAGGGTGGATTTGCGAGCACCGTCTTGGATATTGCGTTAGGGCTCGTATCGATATCGGTTCTCGAAGGCGACGCGACGGGCGTGATGACGCTCGATCTCGACGTGCGGTTTCTTTCGCCCGATCCTTGCGAGGACCGGCACGATGCAGGTGAAGGCCGAGGTGATCCACGCGGGGCAGACGATCGTGGTCGGCGAGGCGCGGCTCGTCGACGCGGCCGGCACGTTATACGCCGGCGCACAATCGACCAGCATGGTTGGACGCCGGTAAGCCGCCGCGCGAAACAATCGCAAGCAGCCGGTGGTACCCTCAACAAAGCCGCTCGCGAGGATTGCTCTTGCCGCTTGCTCCGCCGCTAAAGACCTGGTATTGCCCACTCCAATATTACGTGGTACGATATATTACGTGGCACGTAATGAGAGAACGTCCGCACAAGCGAGCGCTAGTCGTTTCACCGAGCCCGCGCTTTTGATCTTGGCATCGCTCTCCGCGGGTACCAAGCACGGGTACGCGATCATCGCCGACGTCGAAGCGCATACCGGAAAGAGGCTCGGTCCGGGCACGCTCTACGGTGCGATTTCCCGGTTGGAAGGACTGGGATTCATTGAGGGGAGAGCCCTCGAAGAGCGCGGCCGGCGTCCGTACCGCATTACCGCCGCCGGCCGCCGCGCCTTCGCCGAGCAGATGAGCGAACTGCGGGAGTATCAGATGATGCTCCAAGGACTCGCGACGTAGGATGGAGGCACGCGTTGCCCGGGTGCTCGCGCAGATGCACTCCGCCGAATGGAAATCACGCTACGCCGAAGAGTTCGAAGCGTTGCTCGTCGATCTGCCCGCCTCGCCGTCGGTGATCGCCGACGTCGCCGGCAGCATCGTGACCTCACGCCGGCGCCCGGTCCTGATAAGCCTGGGAGTTCTGGCCATTTTCGCGGCTATGCTCTGGGGGCAACCCAGATACGAGATTCAGACCGCGATCACGATGGCCAAGCCCGCAGTCGGCCTCCTGGCGACCTGCCTTCCCCCCACACTCCGGGTGAGCAAATCGAAGTCACCCTGTGCTTTAGGCTAGCCCTTAAATAATTAGTTGACACCATGCGCAACACCGTTTATCATTCAACTAAAGATTTAGGAGATGTGAGGGCAGTGAGCGTCGTTGGGTTGATCGAGGAGCCTCGGCCGCGGGCCGGATCTTACGCGTACGGTTTTGGCGACTGCCGGTTCGACCCGGCACGGCGCCTGCTCTTTCGCGGGGAGGAGGTCACACCGATCCCCGAGCGTCTGGCGGTTCTGCTGAGCGAACTCGTCGCGGCCAACGGCGGCCTCGTCACCAAGGAGCGGCTGGCGGAGAGGATATGGCAGCAAGATGCCGTCACCGACGGCAACCTCGCGCAGCACGTCTACATGCTGCGCCGTCTGCTCGGCGAACGGGCGCGCGATCATTCCTATATTCTCTCGGTCTCCGGCGGATATCGTTTCGC
The DNA here is from genome assembly GCA_036489315.1 of Candidatus Cybelea sp. NCBI lineage: Bacteria > Bacillati > Vulcanimicrobiota > Vulcanimicrobiia > Vulcanimicrobiales > Vulcanimicrobiaceae > Candidatus Cybelea > Candidatus Cybelea sp. The sequence continues at coordinate 27,281 of DASXFZ010000021.1, read as the reverse complement.
GCTGCAGGTCGTCGAGATGCCGATCGCTCGCGAGGAGCCGATTCCCGACGCGGCGACGATCGGCGACGCGCTGCTGCGCAGCGGCGTCGATCCGTTTCGGAACTACTGTCAGGGCAGCTTCTTCATCGAGCAGCGGACGGCGCCGGCGATCAAACGCGCGATCGAGTTCTTCGACGCCGCGTTGCGCTCGAATCCGAACTACGTCCCCGCGCTGATCGGGCTCGCGCGTTCGCGCGCCCTGCTCGCCGAGTACTGGCACGCACCGCCGGGTCTCTCGTTTCCGCTTGCGAAGAAGGCGATCGCGCGCGCACTCGCCATCGACCCGACCTCGGCCGTCGCGCACGCCGTACGCTCCGGCCTCCTCTGCTTCTGCGACTGGGATTGGAAGGGCGCCCAAGAGGAGATCGACCTGGCGATTCGCTTAAATCCCGGATCGACGTTCGTTCGCAACAACGCTGCCTGGCTCTACGTCTGCACCGGTCGATACCACGACGCGCTCGCGCAAGCAGAATGTGCGCTCATGATGGAACCGTCGTCGCTTCCGCTGCAGCTGCTGCTCGCCCGCGTGATGCTGCACTCCCGCGATTATTCCAACGCCATCGCGATCATGACGAGCCTGCTCGAGACCGATGACACCTTTTACATCGCGCGACGGTACCGCGCGCAGGCGCACCTGCTTGCCGGCGACCCGGAGAAGGCCATGGCCGATTTGCTGCTGCTTCCGCAGGAACGCTCGGAGGATCTCAGCTTCCGCCTGCCGATGCTTGCTCGGGCCCATGCCGACATGGGTGAAACCCAGCGGTCGGAACAGGTCTTCGAAACGCTGCTGATGATGGCGCGTACCGATTACGTCGTCAGTTGGAATCTTGCGATCGTCGCTGCGGGGCTCGGCCGCGTGGAAGAGGCAATGGCCTACCTCGAAGCCGCCTACGAGCAGCACGAATCGACGCTGCCCTTCTTAAAGAGCCTCCCGTGGTTTGCGGCCGTCGCCGCAACGCAGCGCTACCGCACGCTCCTCATGAAAACCGGTCTGGTCCTCTAGGCATTCGAAACGATGTTGAGTACAGCGCTCTGTTTTGTCGGCTACTGGCTCGTAGTTCTCGCTTTTCGATGACGTAAGCGCGTTCGTCCGCCGGCGCTCGCACCTGCCGAGGCGGCGCTAAGCGCTGCCCCGAACTATCGCCGCAGCTATGGGTCATAATCGCCGCTCTCGCGCACGGTTTCGCCCGCCAACCAGCGTGACGATCGCGGCTTTGGGGCTCGTGCTGTCTGCCTGCGGTGGAGCTGGAAGTAACGCGCAGCCGGTGCCCGTCGGTGGGCTAGCAGAGCTGCCGGCGACGCACTATCGTCAGATCCACCACGTCGTCGTCGTGATCCAGGAGAACCGCTCGGTCGACAATCTATTTGCGGGGTTCCCAGGTGCGCGCACGCGGCCGTACGGTTTCAACCGGCTCGGGGAAAAAATCACGCTGAAGCCCGTTCCGCTCGAGGCAGCGTGGGATTTCCAGCACGATTCCACGAGTTTCCTAGCGTCGTGCGACGGCCAGGGCGTATACCCCGGGACGGACTGCAAGATGGACGGTTTCGACAGAGAATCCTGGGAATGTGGGAAGCCGGGCTATCCGAAGTGCCCCAACGCAAACCCTCCGTACAGCTACGTGCCGCGCTCCGAGACCAAACCATATTTCTTCATTGGCGAACACTACGTCTTTGCAGATGAGATGTTTCCCTCGAACTTCGATTCGAGCAGCTTCGTCTCTCACCAATACATCATCGCGGCTCAAGCCAGTTCGACCGTCAACTTTCCCATCGGTCCGTGGGGCTGCGAAGGGCCATCTACGATTCCGACGGTGACTCAGCAAAGGACGATCGGGAAGAGCGTCGCCCCATGCTTCAATAACCGGACCCTCGGCGACGAGCTCGACAAGGCGGGAGTTACATGGCGTTACTACACCTCCACGGTAACCGGCGGGGGCGGTACGTGGAGCGCCTATCAAGCCATCGAGCATATCTATAAGGGCCCCGACTGGAGCAAGGACGTTATCAGGCCGCAGACGCGGTTTTTCAGGGACGTCGCAAACGGTGTTTTGCCGGCCGTAAGCTGGGTAACTCCAACCTGCCGGAACTCCGATCACGCCGGGTGTCATTCAAATACCGGCCCCGCTTGGGTGGCATCGCTAGTCAATGCGATCGGCGAGTCGAAGTATTGGGATTCGACCGTTGTCTTCATTTTCTGGGACGACTACGGCGGTTGGTACGATCACGTTGCGCCCGGCATGGTTGACTACGATGGGCTGGGCATTCGAGTTCCGCTGCTGATCGTTTCGGCGTACGCCAAAGCGGGTTGCGTCTCGCATGTGCGTTACGAACACGGCAGCATTCTCAAATTCATCGAGGATCAATGGAGCCTGCCGCGACTCTCGGCAAGCGACACGCGCGCCAATCCCATTGCGGCAGGCTGCTTCGATTTCGCGCGGCCGCCGCGAAGCTTTACGACGATACCGTCGCCGCACGGAGTCGGAGACTTTCTGCGGCAACCGCTCGATCCGCGCCCGCCCGATACGGAGTAGCAGGCGCCGGTCAGCCTCGGGGCGCCGCAGCTTGGTTTGGGTCACAGTACGTCCCGAACGACGTTACAGATATATAGTCTATATAGCCGCTGCTGCGTCCCGGAGGGCCGGCGGCGGCGATCGCCATGCACCCGAGGAAGGAAGCGCGCGTGTTACAGCCCCAAAGCAAACACCCTTACGCCGTAAGGGCTTCGGTCTGGAGCCGACGGCCGGACTTGAACCGGCGACCTATTGTTTACGAAACAATATAAGCCCTGCTCAGGACTTATTTTATAAGGTTTTTTCGCAGATTTTCTCGGGGACAACGAAAGGGTTGTCCCTGGACCCGGGGGACAACTTTCGGCCTCTACGGGAGTCCCGCATCCAGGTGCTTTCCAAGCAGATCGAGAGCCCTCTCTTTGAAGTAAAGGGTCGCAGCAGTCTCCAGGTTAGCGAGATAGTCAGTGAGCTTGAAGGTGTCGAATGGAGGGCTAAGATAGAGCGCGGGCTCGCCCAAGGTTTCGTTGACCATCCATGCGTGTATTTCCAAATGCGTAAGATGTGCTGGACGCTCCGCAGTCCCAACGTCTGCAAGAGGCGTGCCTGCGAAGAACTCGCGCGTCGCGTTATCGTCACTCTCATACCTGTCGTAACGCCTCATGAGTATAGCTGCTCGATCGGAGACCGGGAATACTTCACCAGCGATCGCCATAAGGCTCTCACGTCCTGCTTCGATATGCTCGTCATCGAAAATGCCGCCGAGATCGTTAAAAGCCCCAAGACACTGCCGCCACGCGAGGACAGCCGCTAGATCGAGGAAGATCGCGAAGTCCTTGCGACATACGGAGCCTCTCCAAGGCGGGTATGCATCGCCCGGGAAGGCCGCTCTCGCCACGTGCTCGGGTACCGTGATACCGAGCGCAACCGTGTAAGCTCGCACGAACGCATTACGCTGCGTAAAAGACGGGTGCGAAGCAGGGTTCACTGCGATTGCTGAGAGCCTTTGCATGATCTGTTCAGGCGTATGCGCTTTTCTCCCGGAGCCGAAGGCTGCGCCAAACAGTCGTTTCATTCGCGCATCATACCATGCCTACCCTCGTACGCGGCGTCTACCGCTTCAAAAGTCAGGGCGCCGATTCGATCGTAAACAAGTCTCATGGCATATTCGCCCGAATCTCCAAAAATAAAGAGGCCGTATCCCCAAATGTCGTACAAGTTGACTCTAGATATAATGTCTCTTGATAATACAAGAATGCCGCTCTGTGTTTTGGATGTACCGTCCGCTGGGGCATTTTGCGCCTGACCATCGAACGTCAAATCGCTAATCGTACAGTCAGTAACGGAGCTGTGATTCTTGTCAAGCATGTAAGATTTCGAAGTGTCAACCGGCGAGAGCGCTCCGCTCCAATGTTGCTGGTCGAGTCTAATAACGCTGGCGCCTTTGCTGTGTCCTGTGATTGCGGTATATGCCTGGAGTAGCCGCAGAGGCGCCGAAATAAGATACGTGCCTTCAGGAAAGAAGACGATGCCGCCGCCCTGCTTTAAGCCGACCGGGCCAGGAATCATCGCTATGGTGTTTTGTATCGCAGCGGTATCATCCGTAGCGCCGTCCCCGACTGCGCCGTGGTCCATAACGTTGAATACGGGGAGAGAGTCGTAATACATACGTTTCGCCTTTCAGCTTAGTAAAACATCCCTATAAAGAGTTTGTCTCAGCGGCCAACGCTGAGAGCCGAGCCTATAGGTTCCGTGAGTCCTGTGATTGCTCCGATAGCATTGCCAAAGCGAGGATACTTCCAAAAGGTGACTTGCGAAGCGAACTGGTCCGGACCAATGAAGCGGCTCTTGTATATCGTGAACTGCCGAACGAGTTCTGCACCCTTTAGACTGGAGGCGCTTACAACGGTCCCGACGGTTCGATGAACGTGGATACGGTAGTCGATAATAGCAGAAGTGTTGCCGTTCGTTATGGACAGATATTTGCCGTCCCAGGCGAAGCCCTCAGTAGGGTCGATATGGCGCGAAAGTTTGATGTTCGTGAATGTAGACGTGCCCTTCGGAAGTTCTGCGATGTGATTAGGAGTGCCACGCATGAAGAAGTTTCCACTTCCATCGTACGTCCCGCCCAAATAGCCGTAGCCGTACGGATTGTTGTAAATAGTAGCTCCGGAGCCCTCATGCTTAAAAATATAGAGACTGTGAGTACCGTCCGGCTGAACGGCGAGGTTCTTAGTTCCAGGGTCTACCGAGCAGCTAATCGGGTGCCAATCTTGGCTCGATTGCGTAAACATCGCAATCGGTTGTGTGTCACCGTGCGCGAACTCAGAAACCTCCTGGAGGTAGCTATCGGTGACAAAGATATGCCCCGCTTTGTCGGAACACAGCCCCTCTGGACTGATGAAGCCGCTAAGTTGCCCCACCAACGTATTCGCCGGGTAGCTATAGACGTACACGTAGCCACCGGCCGTGGAGATATAGAGCAGCGCGTCTTTCTTTGCGTCCAACAACATCCACGAGCCAGTGCGAGCGTCCACTTGCGCTCGCTGAGGAGCCGTGCTATTCGCACTCGGCGCCAAAGAGCCGCAGCCTGTGAGGAGCATAGCAGTAAAAGCGGCGTAGGTAGCATGACGCCAGCGTCGTCCGTTCATCTATAACCTTCCATAAGTCTCGTGTCGCTCGGTTTCTGCTTGAGAGTTCGAGCGGCTAACCTACGACTCCGCTCGTTCAGATAACTCAGTTTACCTAGGAAATGTGCGGGGTTCAGCATAAAAACAACACTCAGCTCATAACAAATCCGTGCGAAGGTTCGACTTCCTTTTCTAAAGTCGCCGCGATAGTTGCCTTAGCGGTCTCAGGCAGCAACGAAGCAAGGGCGTCGATATCGCCCTCACTCAGTCGATAGTCTATATCGTGCGCGAAGTCATTGCGTATATCGGCAAATGCTCGGAGCAAGGTCCCTAAATCAGTCGAAATAAGTGTACGCTGCACACCCTCTTGAATCAGTTTGCCAAGCGCGTTATAGTTTTCTTGCTGCCTTCTTCAACAAAGTATCCGCAAAACTGAATGCCGAGCCAAAGCATTCCCTCGACTGTGGCGCCTGTAACAAGCGTTGCGACAAGGTCCTCAAACTGCTCGTCTTTGAACGCACCAGGCGGAAACGAGAGACCTCGCTGGAAGCGGCGCCACCAACGCTTAAGAACCGAATCGGCGCCTTCTATTTGTTCGTCCTCACCGATTGTGTGTTCGACATTTTACCAACTTTCTAGAACCACGGACGGTCCGCCGGGCAAGTGTAGCACCCAAAGCTACACTCGCAAGTCCCGGAGGGCCTTAACGCCAGCCTATCACCGCAAGGAGACCCCATGATGCCCACCGACCCTAAACCGCTCGGCCTTATTATCTGCATGCCAACACGCGGCGCCATTTCGATCGAAACTGAATCCTGTACCCGAGAGCACCTCGACGGGTACCCGCACCGCCTGCTAACCGTTGTGGGCGAGCCCGTCGTAGGAGCCCGCAACCAACTCGCCAGAGAAGCGCGCGAACTAGACGCAACCGCACTCGACTTCGACCCTCAGTACGTCCTCTGGGTAGACGATGACGCATGGTGGCCTGTCGGTAGAGTCGATCGTGCCGTCAAGGCTCTCGAAGAGAACGAGTGGGTCACAATGGTCGCCGGAGTTTACTCGAAGCGCGAGCCTTACTCCGACGCCGTAGCCGTGACCATGGAGACCAAGACCGACGGCGCAGGAGGAAAGCTTTATGGTTACTACTTCCCGCTCAAGTACGCGCCAGGAGAACTCACCAAACTACGATTCACGGGCGCACATTGGTTTCTAGTCCGCCGCGACTTTCTAAATCTCATGGGCGACGAGCCGTTTAAGCGCCGCACAGCCTTCCGAGAGACGCTCGCGGGCGACAAGGTCGCAGACCCTAACACGCTCGCGTCAGAGGACATTAGCTTCTGTGTGCGCCTCCGTGAAGCGGGCGGAACGATCGTCACTGAATGCTCGCTCCTCATCGGCCATGTGGACGTTACCACCGGCAAAGTGTACTTCGTCAACTCGCCGGCCCAGATCGCCAACCGCGCCGAAGCGCCTATCTATGCCAAAGGCTACAAGCAAACGCCCTATGACCACCGCACCTACGGCGAGGAGCACGCTGCGCTGATGCAGGCGTGAATGCCGCGATGGAACCGGGGGGCGGGCACCGAACCCCTCTTTTGTGCGCCAGAATTTCGACCCGATTGTGTTGCAAGCGTTACACGGCCCCGACGAGTTACTTAAAGCGAAGTCGAAACGAGCATTTCTACGGGGCCTGGAATGGAACGCGACGAGGACAAGTTTCTGTGCGGCGCTAGTCGATTCGCCGGCGGTCGTTTTTCATATTTGGCTTGGGAAACTAAGCCAGGAGCGCGCGGAGCAAGTTCGAGCCTTCCCTCAAGACGCTCTCAAGGCTCTGGCGGACTTCATTGCGTGGCTAGTTTTATTCTGCTACCGGCTTGCCAATGAAGTAAACCAGAGACCAACTACGTCGTCTTCACATTCTACGACGAACTTTTCCCCCAACGGCTTGGCTTTAGCAGAGCGGGTCTAGATTTCTTTCGCGATGCTGATAGGAAAATAACCTCGCTGAATCCGCTAGACCTCGATCGTATGTCGGAAGAGGAGCGTTGGACGGTGGAGCATCTGGCTTTCCTGCGTCCGACCGTCGCTACGCTTGCCAGACTCGCCGGGTTTGGAGAAGTGGAGAAACAGGAGGCTCTCGACATGCAGATGGACTTGGCTCCCACGTTAAACAGTGCAGTTCTCCATTTCGCGAACGCGATGGGTGTCAAAGCAAGGCCCCTGGTGCCGTTATAGTGTTCCTCGCTGCTCCCCCTAGGTTTACGCTTTAAGTGGGGACCGAAGAGTACGAGGCTCAGCTTTTCGAAGTCGTGCAAAGGCGAGCACGCGAGCAGCTTTACGCGCAGCAGGAAACGCTCCGGCTACTTTTCGACCGTGCCAGGGACGCAAACGAGGCGCAGCCCCTATTTCCGCCCGTCAGACTTGACCGGCTTACCGACGAAGAGGTTCAGGCGCTCTCGGACTTCTTCGATCAGGACGGTAGAGCGCGGGGAGCGCGTGACGCATTTGCGACGGCAGTCGTCATTTTCTTTGACTTAATGTTCAAGGAGTTGCGTACGTTTTACCGGCGGATTCCCCAACGTGCGCCGGTTACTGCGGGTGTGAACGGGATAGATCTCGGAACGATATTTCGCCACACTGCAAACAACGTGCGGCATTACCTAGATTGGCGTGTACCGCCGTCGCAACTCACAAACGCAGATCAGGCCGTCGCAGCCGCTACGACGATCGCGACACTTTTAGGAAGGGAACTGCCTACGCGAGACACCGTAGCGGTATATGCGAGTAACTGGGCATGGCCGGTCATCGCAAAGATAAGCGGCAGAACCTTCGAGGGCTTAGTTCAACTAGTTGAATGCTCGTTGGATGAGATGCTGTCAAACGCATGGGAGGCGGGCAGACGCCCCGATACCGCCTAGGTCTCGGCCCCCCTCCCTATCATTGAGACCCCCTCCCGGATGAATGGAGAACTTTGTCTACCGGCTTTGTGCTTGATCCGGAACGGCTTTGCAGGACGATGTGGACCCCCACTGGGCACAGCCATTTCCATTTTGAATCTCCCCCCGATTCAGAACCCTCGCTCAGTCCCCGCCAATCGCGCAGGAACGGCGATTAGAATCGGTCGGGATGAGCCCGCGGCCCAAGACACACGAAGAGGCCGGGACCGGAGTTTTGCCCGGTAGCTGAGTGGATTACAGACCTAGGATAGGCCCTCAGCGATCCGGGGTTGTAACCAAAACCGCCCGGAAGGAGGGCCCTCAGTCATGAACGCGGCTTTTGCAGTCTATGCCGCTGCTACGGCGGCCACGGCAGGCTTTGGATGGCGCTCTTTACTCGCTCGTACCTGCAGTTCGCGCTGAGGTTCAGGGCTGCAAGATTTATGATGATAGGTCTAGCTTCAACTGAGGATGCGCGGTCCGAATCGCTGCGGGTGCGTACTCAGATCGTCGGCTATCTTGTGCTCGTCATTGCCGCAGGATTGATATCCTTGCTGGTCCATATCCTGACAACCTAAGCACAAAGAGAGAACGGCCCCGCATACTGCCAGGGCATGTGCTTGACGGAAGGCGTTCGATCGAAACGGTGTGCTCAGGCCGCGCGCTGTAAGAGTCTTAGCACTCCCGTCGGGTTCCAAGTTTTGCCGGTGCGCGTGAGGACGCCGCGAGAGTCTAGTTCCGCAGCTATCGCCGGTAGGGACAACCCACCTGCACGAAGCTCGACGGCGATCACTGTAGCCTCTGCGTTCTCTTCGCGCGCGATCGTAGCTGTGCGCTCCGAGCCCTTGCGAGCCGCCTGAGCCGTGAGCTTGCGGCAAGCCGGGTTAGCAGCGCCGAGAAGCGTCCCACGAGCCTTAGCAGCCGCCAGAGCGTCACAGGTGCGCTGCGATATCTTGCGAGCTTCCTCCTCAGCGACAGCTGCGCGGATGTGGAGCATAAACGGATCCTTGTCCGGGTAGTCGCAAGCCCGAAAGTCCACTTGCTCCATAAGCCTTGAAATGAACGACACCGACCTGGCGAGTCGATCGAGCTTTGCTATGACCAACAGCGCGCGAGCAGCCTTCGTGCGCGCGATCGCCTTCCGCAGTATAGGGCGTTCGTTATTGCGCCCGGACTCGACCTCACGGAACTCCTGTAGTAAATCGTAGCCGTTGGACGAGCAGAACAGTGCGATCGCTGCCTGTTGTGCCTCAAGCCCAAGACCGCTGGCGCCTTGGCGTTGTGTGCTAACTCGAACATAAGACACGACCTTCGTCGTCGTGCGGTTACTTGGCTTCGTCATTTTGCGTCCCATTCAACTATCTTAGCACTGCTAGGACGTTCGTTCAAGCCCTGCAAAAGCACTATTACAGGATTACAGTGTACACCCGAAAACAGAAATAGAAGCTCGTGACTGCTGGACGCGGAGAAGGTTTACTCGCTCCGCGCGGCTTAGGGACGCAGTATGCCAGCCAAACCTCGTCGCTCTGTAACGCCAGGATTCATCAAAACCAGCTATGAGATAACCGAGGCCGCGAAGTATGCGATCGAGGACCTGCGTACCGCTTTGCGGCGGGATGGGTACACGGGCCTAGCGGAAGCGGCGCTGGTGGAAGCTCTGTTCCTGACCGCTAAACGCGACGGTGTAGACCGCGCCGTGCTCGACCGGGTCGTACGCAGTCGCAGGGGCGCCCTGGATCGCGTGGCCAAGGAGCGGCGCAGACCCTAGCGCCTGCCACACTCCAACGATCGCAGAGCGACTACAGGATTACAGGCTCCACCGTTTTCGAGCTGATTGCAGACCTTTGCCATTCGGTTTCCTAGCGCCAGCGACTCCAGAAGTCGCGGGCTTGCATTTGCCGATCGCGCCAGGCTTCGAACGGCCTGCAATCAGCCGCGAGCGAGGCGCCGAAGGCAACCACAACGGGGGATAGGTTGCAGCCAAATCACGAATAGATCGGCCGCCAGCGCGAGCTACCACGTCCGCGCATCGCTCTCTGGAATGCACCTCACAAGAGCCGCGCAACGGGGCGGCCCCAGCAGGCCGGGGTTTGATTTCAAAGGAGCACCGTGCCAACAAGCGAGCCGAGGCTGATGAGAGCGATCCCGAGAACTGAGCCGTTTGGCCGAATGTTTGGTCGCCTCTAAAAGCGACATAGCCCTTCCTTGCCTAAGTGTCCCGAACCATGGCGAACGTGTGTTCGCTTTGGCTGGCACTGCAGGCTTGCTTGCCAGCTCCATGCTGCAGCGGTGGTCTCTGCCGGGCCTCATGGTTACTCTTATATACCCGTACACGGACATTGGGCCAGGCTGTATGACCAGTGAGAGGCACCCACTTCTTTGGACGCGGACCAGGACGTCGTGGCTGCATGCCTGACGACCGGGGCCGAACATCAGACCCCGCTTGGCGGGGCACCGCCTGGCTAGGAATCGCATCAAAAAGATACTGCGGGAACGCCTGCTCGTGGCTTCTGGGCGTACGCTTGAGATTAAACTGGCGGAACACGGGCCGCATTGGATGCAGGAAGCGTGTGCCCCACACATCGTGACCGCTGCCATTAAGGAGCTCTTTCGCTTCGGCGACATCCGCGTCGTAGCAGGCCCGGATTTCCCTGAACCCTACCACTGTCCGTGTAACCTTTTTACTCTCGCTAGTCTGTCCGACGCGGACATCGCGACGGCTCTCGAACGTCGAATCTCGCTGCAAACGCTCTATGATCAGCACGCGCGCCGCGCGGCCGGTACAGAAGATACGATCGGGCGAGCCGGAGAGACGGCCGTGCGAACCGCCGTTGAGCGTTCCAATCGCTTTATTATTGGGCATGCCTGGGGGGACGTTAAAGACCAGCGTATAGTGGGCGCGTCCGACGGGCTGATCTACGATCCCCGACTGCCTGTGAATCAAGCCGGCATCCTTGTCGAGATAAAGAACTGGCGACGGTGGATTTATCATGATACGCAAGAACTCTGGAAACACATACGCAACGCCTACGCCATGGACACTGTGCCGCTTTTCTTCGCGCGGCGCATCTCCAAGCACACGTTCGATTACGTGTTTAAGCGTGTCGGCGGCCTCGGCGTCGAGATGCGGACGCAGTTTGCACCCCCAGATCTCGAAGACATTCTCGCCAGTGCCCGCGACGCCGACGGGCTTGATTACTTCGACCTGCGCTTCACGACTGATCCCGGACCGCGATTCTGCCAGCGCGTCTCGAAGCTCGCGAGTAACGTGGAATCGGCTAGGAGGCGTATGGACCTCGCGCTACCGATCGTTGAACCGTTTCTTGACCGCCTGGCCGACGAAGGGGTCCGCGGGAACGCTAGAGCCACCGTGTACTGGGGTCTGCAAGCCGCTCTTAACGCCGCGAACATTGACCCGTTGAGTCTCAACTTGGGCGCGCCGCTGAATCTCGAATGAGGGGGGTCCTGGCTCACACCCCTCTCGATTACCCTTCGACCCCCTCAAAAGGGCTCTTGACCCTCTCGAAATACAGGCGGACCCCTCTCGATCTGAAGACCCCTCTTGAACCGAAGAATCACCGTAGCTTAGGCGCCGAAGGATCTTGGGACGGTTGCATTCCGGGTGATGTACGGCCCCTCGCGCGCGCGTTCTCAATCACATCGCTGCATCAGGGCCTCCAAGCGCGCGACTTTGTCTCGATTTGAACCTGGGCGTGGCACTACAATCTTAGGACGACGCGAGCCACACCGTGCCACTCCTCGCGAGTCCTCGCCCAACCTAGCGTCGAAAATCGACCCGCGCATCCTCTCTGGTGAGAGTGACTTCGGATTCGGGAACGCGCCCGTAACCAACGCCCTTGCTTTGTGTCTGGCCCAGTGTACACGTGGCATATCGGCACGTCGAACGCGACCTTCGTCTAACCTAGACTCCACCGAAAAAACTCGTTATTCAGCACCGCTCTTCATCGGTCCGTTTTTGAAGTATCCGCGCTCAAGTGCAAAGTACCTGACTCTCCATTTGTGCTATGCGGAGTGAAAGCCGCAAGTGCGCTCGCTCTTACGAGCGACGACGAAGGCGATCGACTCTCGTCGACGAAGCGGACGGCTCAAATGCGATCACGACCGAGGAAGCGCAAGATCGGCACGTCAGTTTCCGTCGCAGGCCCTGCGTGGAATCCCACGGTAAGCGTCGAGGACAAGTACGGCAGGGTTCCAGGCAGTGGCACCTACGACACGGTAACGCGCAAGGGCAACACGTATCAGAGGTGGCGCGGTTGGGTTGAAAACTTGAAAGGCGTACAGGTTCGCAAGAGTGTCTATGACAAAACCGCGGCCGGGCTCCGACACAAGGTTAAAGCGTTGCTCGCCGCTCCGGCACAGGCGAACGCAAAGAACGTCACGATCGAGGACTTCTTCGAGAACCGCTTCCTCACCGATATGAAGTCACGTCTCAAGTACAATACTCTTTCGACGTACAAGACAGCGGTCAAGGAGTACATTGTGCCGGAGATAGGCCGTGCGCGCCTCGCCACTTTAAAGCCTGCTAACGTAGCCGCATGGCTTGACGGCCTAAAGGTCGGCGCACGATCGAAGCAGCTCGCCTTCGCTACCCTGCGACGAGGCTACAGCTACGCCGTGGAGGTGGGTTATTTCGAACGCAACCCACTTGCTGACATGAAAGGCCCTCGCGTACCCAAGACGGAGAAGCCGACACTAAACCTCACTGAACTCCGCAAACTCCTCACCGTCGCCAAAGCCTCGGAATGGTTCCCGCTTGTCTACCTCGCAACGACTACAGCCATGCGCGAAGGCGAAATACTCGGGCTAACCATCGGTAATCTACATTTGAACGACGGCTACCTATTGGTACGCCACAACCTAGCTCGAACCGAGAATGGGCTCGCGTTGGTCGAGCCCAAGACCACAACGTCTCGTCGTCGCGTGGATCTTTCGAAAGAAGCGGTTAAGCTGCTCCGTGATCACCTCAAGCGGCAGCGTGCCAACGATCTTGGCCTTGTATTTGCGTCGAAGAACGGGACGCCAATCGATGGCCCAAACCTGTTGAGGCGCGTCCTTCGACCGCTCCTCAAGGAAGCGGGTCTGCCCCCTGTGGATTTTCATTCATTGCGTCACACGGTGACCACACAGCTCGCTCAAGCGGGTACGCCCTTAAAAACGCTCCAGGCGTTGCTCGGCCACGCCAGCAGCAAGACCACGATCGACGTCTACAGCCATCATGCACCGTCCGAAGGCCGCGCCGCGGCAGACCTTATCGGCTCGATGGTCCGGAATCGACGTGGGACAAAACGGGGGACAACTGCCCGCCGAAAGACTTCTAAGACGGGCGCGAGGACAAAGAAAAAAGCCTTATGAATAAAGACCTTTTAGACTGGAGCCGACGGCCGGACTCGAACCGGCGACCTATTGTTTACGAAACAATTGCTCTACCAACTGAGCTACGTCGGCGCCGCAGCCGCCGCTCTTTCCACGGCTGGCTTGCCGTCGCCCTTCTTTTTTTACTTGCCGCCCCGATTCGGGCTCTAGCCGACCAGCAGCCGACCTACTTTGGGAAACCCGATGCCGCCGAGAGCGCCTGGGTCAGCCAGATGTCCGCCTACGTCATGGCGCACTATCCGACGGCCGCCGACGCCGAGAAGGCGGGCTACGTACGCTACACGTCCCCCGATGAAACCGGCGCAATCAGCTATGCGAACAAGCAGTGGGAGTCGAAAGACTACGAGCATCCAAGCCAACTCTGGTACGACAAGAGCGGAAAGCTGATGGGCGCCGACTACTCCGTGCTCACGAGCACGAGCCCGTCACGCCCGAACTTGTGGGGGATCAACCCCGGCCGCTGGTATCAGTTCAACGCCCACGTGCACTGGGTGCAGCGCGATCCGGCAACCGGACAGATAAAATACGATCAGTGGGCGTGGGACGGCGACTTCAACTCGTTCCCCGGCGCCGACGCAAACAATCCGAGCGCCAGCACGATCGTCGCGATGAAAAAAGTCGCGAATGCAAGCGACGTCGTGACGATCTTCAACTTTCCCAGTCTTTGGGATCTCATTGTGTGGGTCGTTCCCAATCCGCTGGGGGCTTTTGCCTGGCATAACCCCGACGTCAAGCCATAGGCCCCGCTACGGGTCGGTATCGTGGAAGGTGCCCCGCTTCGCCGTCTCGTCGAGCTCGAGATCGTCGAGCAGATAGTAGACGATCTTGCGATCGTCGAAGCCGACCTTCGCTAACGAGCGTCCGGCGATCTCCACGACTTCGTGGATGTGCCCGGTTCGGCCGGCGTAGAGATAATTGACCTCGGTATAGCTCGGATCGCCGGGTTTGGGGTGGGGAACGGCCTTGACGCCGCGCAGCGGCGTCCGGTGACGATGCATGGCGGCGAGGTTCGACGCGCGTGCCTGCGAAGCTTCGCCTCATGATGATCGAATATCGGGGCAAGCTGCCCAAAGTCTCTGGCTCGGCGTTCGTGGCGCCCAACGCTATCTTGATCGGCGACGTTGAGGTCGGCGACGAATCGAGCATCTGGTTCGGTGCCGTCTTGCGCGGCGACAACGGACCGATCAGGATCGGGCGGCGAACCTCGATTCAAGACAACGCGGTCGTGCACGTTAGCGAGGGCGGCGGCACGTACGTCGGCGACGACGTAACCGTCGGGCACTGCGCGGTGATGGAGGACTGTACGATCGAACGCTACGCGCTGATCGGCAGCAACGCGACGCTGCTCAACGGCTGCACGATCGGGGAAGGCGCGCTGATCGCCGCCGGCAGCGTCGTCGGCCAGAAGGCGGCGATTCCGCCGCGCGTCGTTGCGGCCGGCGCGCCGGCGGTGGTAAAGAAAGCGGTCGAGGGTGAGGCGGCGACGTGGATCGAGGTCTCGGCCGAAGAGTACGTCAAGCTCTCGCGCATGTACCTCGCGCAGAGCCTCGGTACGCCCGAGGATCAAGATTTAACGATGTAGCGTCGTCCAGATCAAAAAAGCATTGAGCGCTATGATCCCCACCGTCGCGCATGCGGCCAGCGCCGTCACCCATGGTGCGTTGGCCATCTCGCCCATCACGCTCTTGCGCGAACCCAAGAGCACGAGCGCGATCACCGGAACCGGAAGTACGAAACTTAGCACGACCTGACTGAGCACGAGCGTCTGCGTGACGTTGACGCCGGCGGCCGAGACCGCGACGGCCGGTGCCATCGTGACCAGCCGGCGCAGCCAGAGCGGGATCGTAAATCCGACGAAGCTCTGCATAATTACCTGCCCGGCCATCGTGCCGACGACCGAGCTCGCGATGCCCGACGCCATCAGCGAGATCAAAAAGACGACCGCCGCCAGATTCCCCAGCAAGGGCGTCAGCGTTCGATACGCCGTCGTGATGTCGGCAACGGCCGTGTTTCCCGTCGCATGAAAGACCCCCGCCGCCATGTACATCATCGATAGATTGACGAGCCCCGCGATCGTCAGCGCGACGATCACGTCGACGTAAGAGAAGCGCACGATGCGCGCGGCCTCGCGGCGCGTTCGCGGGACGATGCGGCCCTGCGTCAGCGCGGAGTGCAGGTAGATCGCGTGGGGCATCACCGTCGCGCCGACGATTCCAACCGCGAGCAGCACGCTCGTCGGGCCGCCGATCCATGGCACGACCGAGTGGTAGAGCACCTGGTGCCAGTTCGGCCTCGTCAAGATCGTCTCAACGATGTAGCAGACCGCGATCACGCCGACGAACGAACCGATCAGCGTCTCCATCGCCCGGAAGCCGAAGCGATGCAACGCCAGAATCGCGTAGGTAACGGCACCGGTCACCAGCGCACCGGCAACCATCGGAATTCCAAAGAGCAGATAGAGCGCGACGATGGCGCCCAAGAACTCGGCGAGGTCGGTCGCCATCGCTCCGAACTCGTTGACGAGCCACATCGCGTAAACGATCGGTTGCGGGGCGTGATCGCGCGAAAGCTCGGCGAGATTCTTTCCCGTCGCGATGCCCATTTTGGCGGACAGCGCCTGAAAGAGCATCGCCATCAGATTGGCAAGCACGACGACCCAGAGCAGCCGGTATCCAAACGCCGCACCGCCCTGAATGTTGGTGGCAAAATTTCCCGGATCCATGTAGGCGATCGATGCAACGAACGCCGGGCCCGCAAACGGCAAGAGCGCGCGCAATCCGCGCCGATCGCCGGCGAGCGCCTCTCGCGCCGCGGCAACGACGTGCGGGCTCTCCGAACCCACGCCGAAGCTACGTTGCAATACGCACCATCTCGGCGTGACGCCGCTGCAGGGCGATCGTGCGCTTTCCGCAGCGCAGACGAAGCCGCTTCGCATCGGCGGCCACGACGCGTACGGCCGTTCCGGGAAGAAGCCCGGCCGCGGCCAGCGTCTTCACGCCTTCTTCATCGCGGTCGTCGAGGCTGACGATGCGCGCCCTGCCCCCAGCGCTAAGTGCGGCCAGCGTCGGCAGCGGCTCGCGCGTAGCGTACGCGTCTTCGTACGGTATCGGGTGGCCGTGTGGATCGCTAGCCGGGCGCCCCAGCAAGTCGGCGATTCGCAGCGCGACGTCGTCGGAGATCACGTGCTCGATGCGCTCCGCCTCGGCGTGCACGCGCTCGAGCGGAACGTGCAGCGAGCGATGCAAAAACGTCTCGAGCAAACGGTGGCGCCGCACCATCGCAATTGCGAGCGCCCGGCCTCGCCGGGTCAGCGCGAGCGGATCCGAGGGAGCGCGCGCAGGTTCGATCAAGCCGTCGCTCTCGAGGACCCGTTTCGCTTTGCTGACCGAGACGCGGCTGACGTCGAGATACCGCGCGACCGCCGCCGCGCGCACCGGAGCGCCGCCGCCGATTTGGTAGATCGCTTTGACGTAGTCTTCCCGAGCGCGCATCGGCGATCGATCGGAACCGACCGTAAGGAGGTCGACCTTGCCCTTGTTAGCCATGGTTAACGCTAACCATGGTTAACAACTTGGCGCCGCCCCCCAAAGCTCCTCCCCGTCAGAACGGGGTCTGTTTAGCTACAGCCTATTTCTTCTAAACGCGAGCGTCGGGCCGGTTACGTTCTGACGAGGACCGTCTGACCGAGGGCCGCAGCCGGATGCGGAAGGCCCGAGGCAGACGATAGGAGGGCCACACGGATGTGGCCCGACGAATGTGTCCGAGTCGGAATGTAACCGGCGCGACGCTCGCGTTTCCCCCTAACTCGGGTAGTGCGACTCGTCGGCGTACGGCAAGAAGAGCGTAAACTCGGGACGGAAGCGCAGGTTGACCGTGCCGGTCGGGCCGTTGCGATGCTTGGCGATGATGAACTCGGTCAGATCCGGTTCCGCCGTCTCGGGATTGTAGTAGCCGTCGCGATAAAGGAAGGCTACGACGTCGGCCTCCTGTTCGATCGAGCCGGAATCGCGCAGATCCGAGAGCAGCGGCCGCTTCGTTCCCGCGCGCGCTTCGACTGCCCGATTGAGCTGCGCGAGCGCAATGATCGGCACCTCGAGATCCTTGGCCGTCACCTTGAGCGTGCGGCAGATCTCCGAGAGCTCCTCATTGCGATTGACGTTTCGCGTAAGCACGCCCGGCCGCAGCAGCTGCAGGTAGTCGACGAAGACGGCTCCCAGCCCGACCGTAGACTTTAAACGCCGGCAGCGGCTGCGCACATCGTTGACGGTGAGCGCGCCCAGATCGTCGAGATAGATCGGCAGGTCGTTGATCGCACCCATCGCGTTTGAGATCAGCTCCCACTGGCCGTCTTTGATATTGCCGCGGCGCATATGGTTCATCGAGATGCGCGCTTCCGAACAGATCAGGCGCTGAATCAGCTCGTTGTTCGACATTTCGAGTGAGAAGAACGCGACCGGCGCACCTTCTTGCCGCGCGGCGGCGACGGCCATGTTGAGGGCGAAGGAGCTCTTCCCCATGCCCGGCCGGGCCGCAACGATCACGAAGTTGCCGGGCTGGAAACCGGTCGTCATCTCGTCGATATCGCGGAAACCGGAGGTGAGCCCGGTCCGATCTCCGCGCATGTGGTAGAGCCGGTCGATGTGGTCGAAGGCGCCCTTCATCAGGCGGCTGACCGGCATGAATTCGGTGACGCCGCGGCGCTCGCCGATCGTATAAACGAGCTGCTCGGAACGGTCGAGCGCGCCCGCGACGTCTTCTTCGCCTTCGTAGCCGAGCCCGGTGATCTGGGTGCCCGCGTGGATCAGCGAGCGCAGCACCGATTTCTCGCGCACGATCGTTGCGTAATAGCGCGCCGAGGCAGCCGTCTGCACGGTATCCATCAGCCCGCTGATGTACGAGACGCCGCCGACTCGCTCGAGAACGTTGCGCCGCTTCAACTCTTCGGCGACGGTAATTTTGTCGACGGGTTCGCCTCGCTCGTAGAGCTCGACGAGCACCATGAAGATCGTTTCGTGGACGTGCGCGTAGAAGTCGTTCGGCCGGATGATCTCACCGACGGCGGCGAGCATCTCGCGGTCGACGAGTACGGATCCGATCAACGCCATCTCGGCCTCGAGATTGTGCGGCGGTATGCGATCGATCGTCGAATGAAGCGGCGCAACGGTCATGAGCGACCCGCTGTGCGTCGCGGCGCCGGTGAACGCCTTGTGGGTCGCTTGTGCATAACGAAAAGAATTACACGTGCCTGTGCCATGCGTCGTGGCACAGTGCTCGAGTCAGCGCCGGCGTTTCTTGGGCAAGTCGCGCAGCACTTGCGCGACGCTGGTTGCCGGAACGATCTCCAAGCCGCCGAGTGCCGCGTCTGTCTCGCGCAAATTCTCTCTAGGAACGAGCACGCGGCGCATGCCGGCTTGTCGCGCGGCATAAATTTTTTCAGGAATTCCCCCGACGCCGCGGATCTTGCCCTGTATAGTCAGCTCACCGGTCATCGCGACGTCTTGCGGAATGGGCGTTTTGGTCACCGCCGAGTAGAGCGCCAGAAAGAACGCGAGCCCAGCCGAGGGGCCGTCGATATTTCCGCCGCCGACGACGTTGATGTGCAGATCGAAGTCAGCAACATCGAAACCCGTAACCGCGCGTAGGACGCTGGTTGCGTTGAAGACCGAGTCTTTGGCCATCGAGCCCGCGGTGTCGTTGAAGCGAATCGTTCCTTTGCCCGGCTGCGACGCGGCGAAGGCGACCGCTTCGATCTCGATGATGCTTCCGAGATGGTGCAGCACGCCCAAACCGAAGGCCTTGCCGATCTCGCGGGTCGCGCGCCCTTTGACGAGCGTTTGCCGCACGAGCCGGCTCGCGCGCGCGACCGCGCGTACGTCCTCTTCGGTTATCGAAGGGTTCCTCGGCGTCTCGACGCGCTGTTTGCTTGGGTAAAGGCGGAAGAGCGCTTGACCGTAGGCATCGGCGACGATCTGCACGGCCTTGCGGCCTTCGATCGTAAACGACGAGATCAATTGGGCGACGCCGCGCGCCGCCTTTGCGCCCAGGCGGCGGATCGCGCCCGCAACGATCGAGCCGATCTGATGCTGGGTCAGCGGCGAGAAGTAAATCTCCGCGCAGCGCGAGCGAATTGCCGGGTCGATCTCGTCGGGTTCGCGCGTGGTCGCGCCGATCAGGATAAAATCGGCCGGTGCGCCCTCTCGGAACAGGCGCTTGACGTATTCGGGGACGTTCGGCGCGCTCTCGTCGTAGTACGACGATTCGAACACGACGCGCTTATCCTCGAGCACTTTGAGCAAGCGCATCTGCAGCTGCGGGTCCATCTCGCCGATCTCATCGATGAAGAGCACGCCGCCGTGCGCGCGGGTGACGAGTCCAAGCTTCGGCTCCGGAACGCCCGCCTCGGCGAACTCGCGCCGGCTGCCTTGATAGATCGGATCGTGCACGCTGCCGAGCAGCGGATTGATCGTCTCGCGCGGATCCCAGCGCAGCGTCGTTCCACTGGCTTCGACGAAGGGTGCGTCCTTGGCAAAGGGAGTGTACGGGCGGAGCTTCGCGACCTCGAGCACGAGGCGCGCGACCGTCGTCTTGCCGACGCCCGGCGGACCGTAGAGGATCGCGTGCTGGGGGTAGGGCGAGCTGATCTTTGCGAGTAGCGCGCGGATTGCGGCGTCCTGTCCGACGACGTCGCGCAGCGCCTGCGGCCGCAGCTGCTGCAGGGCGGAGGCGGCGAGCCCGCGTTCCGAGAGCGCCTGCAGCTCTTCGAGCTTAGCTTGCGACGCCGGTGTCTCGGGGCCGCCGGTCTCCCGCAACGCTTCGAGCTTGAGATCCTTGACGTACTCCTGATGGCGCTCGGCCATCTTTTCGTTGACCCGCCGCTCGATTGAATCTTCGGCGTGGCGCTGGGCGATGACGTCGGCCATCGCCTCTTCGATCTCGGAGATGACCTTGCGCTGCTGTGCGCGCGTCGTGGCGCGCTCCAGGGTCGGATCCTCGAAGACGAGGCGCTGCAGACCACAGAGGCGGTCGGGCAGGTTCTGCGAGCGCATCAGCTTCAACGCGTTGACCTTCCCGGCGCGCAGGACGAGTTTGTCCTGGCCGAGCACGGCGACCAGCATGTCGTAGAGCGCGCCGACGTAGCGGCTGAGCTCGCCTTGCGCACCGAACTTCCGCCGAAAGCGGGCCGTGTAGACCTGCTGCACGGACTAGGGGCGCCTGCTAAGCGGCGACGACGTCCACCATGGTCTTGGCGACGACGCCCTTATGCAGCTTTATCTCGACGGGATAGGATCCGAGCGCCTTGATCTGACTCGTCATTTCGATCTTGTGCTTGTCGATCTCGATGGAGAGGGCGCCGGCAATCGCCGACGCGACGTCGGCGTTGGTCACCGCTCCGAAGAGCTTGCCGTTGCCGCCGGCCTTTGCCCGGACCGCGAGTTTGGCCGACTCGATCCTGACGGCCAGCGCCTGCGCCTCCGCTAGCTCGAGAGCCGCCTTACGTTCGCGCGCCTTCTGCTGGGCGTCGAGCTGCGCCAGGGCGCCTTTGTCGGCCTCACCGGCGAGCTTTCGGGGGAGCAGGAAGTTGCGCGCGTAGCCGTCGGCGACGTCGACGAGGTCTCCCTTTTTACCGAGCGCTTTGACGTCGGCGAACAATACGAGCTTCACCCGGCTACTCGGAGCCGAAGGGAAGGAAGGCGATGAGGCGGGCGCGCTTCACGGCGACGGTCAGCATCCGCTGGTGCTTGGCGCAGTTGCCCGAGATCCGGCGCGGTACGATCTTCCCGCGCTCGGAGACGTACTTTCTGAGCCGGCCGGTATCGCGGTAGCTTACCGCGATGGCCCGCTCGGTGCAGAAACTGCACGGCTTACGCTTGGGCCGCCGGTCCTTGGCGGCGCGTTTGACTGACGTCCTTTTCGGTGGCATTGTGTCCTTTCGACTAGGTGGTTGCCGGTTTCGCTCGACCCCGGAAGGGGCGTTGAAACCCTAGCCAGGTGGGGCGACAACCTCGCTCCACCACCGGGACCTCCGAGCCGAACTCGGGGCGCCGGATTTCGGAACGTACGTTCGAACGGCCCAGCCCAAGCTCCTGGCCCCGGAGGGCCGATGCCGTGACGCTGGCCCGCGAATGGTGTATAGTAGTCTGGTTACCCAGGTTTCGAAGTCCGCGAGGTTCCTAAGGCGCCCAAGCGAGTCGGATCCGGAGAACAACCTCACCTCTACTAGGAGATTCGCTCGCTAAATGTATACAGACGAAATGCTCACGTGCGTGGACTGCGGACAGCAGTTCCCGTTTACCGCCGGAGAACAAGAGTTTTTCGCAATGAAGGGCTTTACGAATAAGCCGAGCCGCTGCACGGATTGCCGCGCAGCACGCAAGGCCGGACGCACTTCGAACGGCGGCGGTGGCGGCCGCAGCAGCCAGCGGGAATTGTTCAAGGCAACGTGCAGCCAGTGCGGCGGCGTGGCCGAGGTACCGTTCCAGCCGCGAGGCGACAAACCGGTGTACTGCCGGGACTGCTTTGCCAGCCGTAGCTCGTCGTACCGTTAATCAATAACGGAACCGACACACTCTGGGGAGAGCCCGCGAAGGCGGGCTCTTTTCAATACAAGCCCTCGCGAGGAGCCCTCGCGCGTGATGCGAACGGATGCAGCGATGAATCGAACGGCAAGGTACAGTACCGGCGCCGCGCTGGGACTTATTCATATTGGTGCGCTGGCAGCATTCGTGCCGGCGTTTTTTCATCCGTCCGCGATATTTGCCGGCGCGATTCTCGCGTGGGCTACCGGAGTTCTGGG
Source organism: Candidatus Cybelea sp. (assembly GCA_036489315.1). NCBI lineage: Bacteria > Bacillati > Vulcanimicrobiota > Vulcanimicrobiia > Vulcanimicrobiales > Vulcanimicrobiaceae > Candidatus Cybelea > Candidatus Cybelea sp. The sequence continues at coordinate 4,981 of DASXFZ010000021.1, read as the reverse complement.
AGTGACGCTCTGTTATCATCGCGTGCTGACGCATCGCAGTCTGCGCTTGCGCAAGCCCGTCGAATATCTCTTCGCGCTCTTGGGAACCCTGGCGCTGCAGGGCGATCCGATTCGCTGGGTCGCGATCCATCGCAAGCATCACGCGCACGCCGATGAGGACGAGGATCCGCACAACATCCACTTAGGTTTTCGCTGGGCGCACGTCGACTGGCTCTACCGTCAGAACGTCGCGATGCCGTCGGAAGAGGAGATCGCGCGCTACGCTCCCGATCTGTACGCCGATCCGTTCTACCGCACACTGCAGTGGCTGGGCAATCCGCTGCAGCTGGTCCTGGCCGGTCTGCTTTTCTGGTTCGGCGGGTGGAGCTGGGTCGTCTGGGGCGTCTTCGTTCGGCTGGTGATCGCCTACCACTCGACGTGGCTGGTCAACAGCGCCGCGCACATGCTCGGCTATCGCACCTACCGGACCACGGATTGCTCGACGAACTGCTGGTGGGTCGCCGTCTTATCGTGGGGCGAGGGGTGGCACAACAACCATCACGCCTTCCCGTTTTCGGCGCGCCACGGCCTGCGCTGGTTTGAGCTGGATATGACCTGGTGGCACGTCCGGGCCCTGGAACTCCTGCGCCTGGCCGATCGAGTTCGTATTCCGAGCGAGGTCATGCGCGCGAAGCTGGCGTATACGACGGTACGCCTAGAGCAGAAGTCATCCCGAGGAGTACCCGCATGAAGGAACTACGCGCCCGTTGGCAGCGCCCAGATTTTCAGGAACACCCGCTCGGCGCCGAGGTGACGGCCTACCTTAGCGCTCCCGCGCGGGAGCCCAAGCTCTAACCTAGCGGCTGCCGTAGCCGCCCCCGGCCTCGTCGAACGGCTGCACGCCGTCGGCGATGAGCACTATCACGACAAGCACCCGTTTCACCAACGGCTCGTTTCGGGTATTCTCGACCGCGCGCAGGTTCGTGCTTGGGTTGCAAATCGCTACTACTATCAGACGCAGATCCCGGTGAAGGATGCCGCGGTCCTTATGAATCTGCCCTCGGCGGCCCATCGGCGCGCCTGGATCTCGCGGCTGTACGATCACGATGGAACCGGGGATGGAGCCGACGGCGGAACCGCCGCCTGGATCGAGCTCGCCCGCGCGGTCGGAATCGATGAGGCCGACCTGCGCTCCGAACGCGAGGTTGCCGCCGGCACGCGGTTTGCCGTCGATGCCTACGTCGAGTTCGCGCGAACGCGCCCGTGGATCGAGGCGGTCGCCTCATCGCTGACCGAGCTCTTCGGACCGCCGGTCATGCAGCGCCGCGTGGCGGCCATCTTAGAGAAATACCCCTGGATCGATCGCGCCGGCCTCGCCTATTTCGAACGGCGGATTCCGCTGGCGAAGCGCGACTCCGAGCTGGCGTTGTCCTGGGTGCTGCAAGAAGCGCGCACGCCCGAGATCGAGCAGCGGTGCGTTGCCGCGTTGCGCTTCAAGTGCGACGTGCTCTGGTGCATCCTCGACGCCACCGCGCTCGCCTCCGGCGTCTTCGCGTGAAGGACGACGCGGTGCCGCGCTTCGGCAAAGGCGTTCGGCTGCGGCGCGACGCGAACGGATCGGCGATGCTGCTCGTTCCTGAGACGGCGCTCGAGCTTAATGAGAGCGCGGCCGCGGCGATCGAGCTGGTCGACGGCCAGCGCACGTTTCGCGAAATCGTCGACGCGATCACCGAGCGCTTCGAAGTAAACAGCGCGCTGGCGCGCGAGGACGTCGGCGATCTCTTCGGGCGTCTGGTCGAGCGGGGCTTCATCCGTGAATAGTCCCAGGCCGCTCTCGCTGCTTTGCGAGCTCACCTACCGCTGCAACCTGCAGTGCCCTTACTGTTACAATCCGCTCGATCTGCGCGCACATCGCGACGAGCTTTCCACGCAAGAGTGGCTTTGCGTGCTGCGCGACGCTGCCGCAATGGGGATCGTCCAGGTGCATTTTTCCGGCGGAGAGCCGACGCTGCGAACCGATCTCTGCGCGCTGGTCGAAGGAGCCGCAAGCCACGAGCTCTACAGCAACCTCATCACGCAGGGCACCTTCCTCGACGACGCGCTGCTCGACCGTCTGGTGGATTGCGGGCTCGATCACGTTCAGATCAGCATCCAAGCGCCGCAAACCGAACTCGCCGATCGGATCGCCGGCGCTGTCGTCCACGAACGGAAAGCCGAAGCGATAGACCGCGTGCTCGGGCGAGAGGTGGCGCTGACCTTGAACTGCGTGCTGCACCGTTTGAATCACGACACGATCGAAGACGTGATCGGCTACGCCGAGCGAGCCGGCGTTGCGCGGCTCGAGCTCGCAAACGTGCAGTTCTATGGCTGGGCTTTCCGCAACCGGCTCGCGTTGCTGCCGACGCCCGAACAGGTGCGCCACGGAGAGCAGGTCGTTGCGGCGGCGCGCGAACGCTTGCGCGGGCGGATGGAGATCGTCTACGTCCTTCCCGATTACTTCGGTGATTTTCCGAAGCCGTGCATGAACGGTTGGGGTCGCCAGTTCATGACCGTGACACCGAGCGGCGACGTACTTCCGTGTCCGGCCGCGGCCGCGATTACGAGCCTGCACTTCGAAAACGTTCGCGAGCGCGGGCTCGCGGCGATCTGGTCTGGTTCCGATTCGTTCGAACGGTTTCGCGGAACCGGCTGGATGCCCGAGCCCTGCCGCTCCTGCGAACGCAAGGAGATCGACTGGGGCGGCTGCCGCTGCCAAGCCTTTCTTTTGACGGGCGACGCCGCCGTGACCGACCCGGCGTGCTCGCTCAGCCCGCAGCATTCACTGATCGCGTCGGCGCGCGAGCATGCGGGAAAGGCGGATTTCGCCGCTCGCCGGCCGTGATCGTCCGGGTACTCGGCTCGGCCGCGGGCGGGGGCGTCCCGCAGTGGAACTGCGCCTGCGCGAACTGCGCCGCGGCGCGGACCGGACGGCGACCACGCCGGTCGCAATCCGGGCTCGCGGTAAGCGGCGACGGAGATCGCTGGCTCTTGCTCAACTGCTCCCCCGACATCGGCGCGCAGATCGAGTCGTTCGAAGCGCTTCAGCCGCGGCAAGCGCGCGGCACGCCGATCGCGGGAATGCTCTTTACCGACGCAAATGTCGATCACATCGGAGGCCTCGCGACGCTCCGTCAGGACGGCGAGCACCGCTTCATCCTTCGCTCGAGCGCCGCCGTGCGCGAAATCGCAACGAAGCAGTCCGCCTTTGCCCGCTTTGCGCAGCCGCCGCACCGTTGGCTCGACGTCTCGCTCGAGCAGCCGTTCGCACCTGCTGGTGCGGACGACCTCGTAGGCAACGAGCTCGAGATTCGCGCGATCCCCGTGCCCGGCACGACGCCGGGTTACGATGGTCGCCGCAGCTTGCCCGGCGCCGTCGTTGCGTACGAGATTTCCGATTTAGAAGGGACGAAGCGCCTGCTCTTTGCTCCGGTCTTCGCAAGCATCGATCGGAGGCTCGCGAAGGCGATCGCTTCCGCCGGCGTCGCCTTCCTGGACGGCACCTTCTTCAGCGACGACGAGCTAGTCTCACAGCGGCTCATGCCCAAGCATGCGAGCGAACTCGGACACCTCGCGATCGGCGTGCCCGGAGGAACGCTCGAGCAGCTGCGCGGCACACCTACGCGAGTTATCGTCACTCACGTCAATAATTCTAATCCAATTCTCAATCCCGACTCGGCCGCCGCGCGCAGCCTGCACGATGCCAATGTCGAGGTCGCGTACGACGGAATGGAATTACGCATCTAGTGCCGGAAGTTGGGCTTCGATGAGCTTGCTCGCCGTTCGCATCTTCCTGACGCTGGCGGCAGTCTGGACGCAGTTCCGCATGGGACCGGAGAATAACGCCGTGCTGCCCGGAACGCTGCACGCGTCGTGGCGGGTTGAAACCGGCGGCCAGATCTCGGCGAGCCCAACGGTAGCCGACGACACGCTCTACGTCGGCAACAACAGCGGCTCGCTCTACGCGCTCGACGTCAACAGTGGAAAGGTCTTGTGGAAAGCGCACGTTCCCAATCCGCTGATGAGCGCGCCGCTGATCTACGATGACCTCGTGATCGTCGGCGAAGGCGATCCGACGAGCCGCACCTCTTCTCCGTCGGAACCGGTGATGGTCGGTCAAGGACCGAGCGCGCTCATTGGTTTCGACCGCTACGGCGGCAGCGTTCGCTGGCAGACCATGCTGACCGGATCGGCGATGCCTACTCCCGCCATCATCGATGGGATCTTAGTCAACCACGACGGTGCGGGCTGGATCAACGGGCTGAATCCGTCGACCGGTGAGAAGCGCTACGCGCACTGGATCGGTTCGATGGCCTCCATGTCGGCGATTCTTCCCGTGGGCGGCGGCGATTTCGTGACGACCGGCGTCGGCACGAACGCAGCGTGGCGAATGCACGCCAACGGCGGCTCAGTCGTCTGGCGCAGTCAATTCCTGCGCGGTGCTTCAGGGATCGGCGACTGTCCGCCGGTCGGCAACGGCGAGCGCATCTTCTGCGATTACGTCGCCCCGGTCTCGCCCGACGCGTTTACCGTCATCGGCAACCTGAGCGTCGAGAGAGTCTACTCGCTCGACACCGTTACCGGTGCGCGGCTCTGGGACGTCGCGCTGGAGAGCGGCTCGCTCCCGATCCGCAACGAAGCGGCGATCCCGCTGCTCAACAACAACCGCCTCTATCTCGGCAGCTCGATTACGCCCTGGATGCACGCGCTCGACGCGTCGAGCGGGATGCTGGTCTGGGAGACCCCAACCCACGGCGTCGTCAAGGGCGGGGTCGTCGACGTCGACGACGTCATCTATTTCGGCGACCTCAGCGGTTATCTCTGGGCGCTGAATGCGAAAAACGGCCGCGTCGTTGGTTCGAAGTTCATGCACACCACCTTCAACGTCGGCTCGCCGATCGTCGTCGGCAAAACGCTGATCATCGGCAGTGATACCGGCAGCATCGTGGCGGTGCCGCTCGAATTG
>DASXFZ010000020.1 GCA_036489315.1 Candidatus Cybelea sp. | reverse complement strand
GTATCCGCTCTGCATGATGGCCGGACCGTAGACGCTGGTTTTCGCCGCACCCGGGTACTTGATCGGCGTCCACACACCCGTTGTCCGATCGTAGAGGACGCCGAGGTTGGAGCCGTTGGTCTGATCGATGAAGCCCGTGATTAGGTTCTTCCGAATTCCCGTCAGCAGCGTTCCAGTCGCTCGCGGAAACTGACGGAGGGGCACGTCGAGCGTCTGCAGCAGCGGTCCGTCGGCCCCAAAACGTATGACGCTGGCTTGCGTCGAGGCCGCCGGCACGGCGCTCAGGCTGTTAAAGCCGGTGCTCGCGCCGCCGGCGCACCCGGCAAGCAGCGCGATCGAGAGCGCCGCGATCGAGGCACGCTCGCGCGGCGAACCAAAAAGTCGATTCATCTAAGATCTCGCTATTCAGAAAGCGGCGCTTCACTATACGAAGTGAAGCGCGAGGTAGAAAGTAGCCGGCCCATCTTAGCACCAAGCGCGCCATCCTGGAAGCCCCCCGAGGCCGTTGCTCACTCGATCTCGCGACCGTTTTGTCGCGATAACGCGTTAACGCTTCTCCGCACGCACCCCTTTGCTCAACCGGTGCCTGCGAATCCCGATGCTTCTTGCTTGTGGACGTCTACGATCTTGCGTGCGAGGCCGTCCCAACGATAGAGCAGGTAACTGTGCGAATAGCAGTTGCGTATCGTCGTCGGACGAAAGCACGCGACGGCCGGCCGATGCGCAACGTCGCGAACGCTTGGATAGACGATTCCGTCGAGCCGATCGGCATCGTATATCTGCCTGGCGTACTCTTGTGATGCTTCGTACGAATCGGGATTCAGGCGCGAATCGCTCGGCTCGCACACGCGTAAATCGTCGAAATTTCCGTTGATGCGCGCGGCGTAGACGCGCATGTCGATGCCGGCGCTGGCTTCGTTGGTGGCGCGATAGAAGCATTCGGTATGGAATTTGCTTTCCGCAACGGCAGCCGGGAGGTGCCGCGCGGCATAGTAGACGCCAAACGAACCGTCGGAAAACCGGCTAGGCTTGGTGTGAGTAAAGGCCGCCATGACCGGCGTCGCTCCCGGGCCGCTGACGCGGTCTTTAGCGCGAACCAGCGCGATTGCGCCGGCCTCCTCGAGGATGCGGTCGTTGGTCCGCGCTTCGATGACGAGAACTGCCGGAAGGTCGTTCGGATCGGAGATGCGATCGAAAATTCCGACGAATGGAAACCGCGATTGGATGATGCGGTAACTCTCTGCCCACCGCACCCGCGTCACCAAGAGCCGCGCGCACCGTCAAGATAACGCCGCACCCGAATCAGATCGAGCATACGGCCGCTAAAGAGTAAATCGGCAGCAGGGCGGCCGCCGAATGGAACCGCGGAGTTGGGGCGGCGGATCCACGAATCGGCTTGCTCCGGTCGCGTGAACAGAATGTTCAGCGCCTTGTAGATGCCCAACAAGCAGGAGATGCGATCGAGCTGATCGTCGCTCAGGCGCGCGCGATCGGGGTGCTCGCGCCAGTTGTAGA
>DASXFZ010000019.1 GCA_036489315.1 Candidatus Cybelea sp. | reverse complement strand
GCTCCAGTTGTTCTCGCTCGTCGCGCGTAAGATTGAGGTCTCGCTTGGGTCGGCCACGAACGGTTTGCCTGGATTTCCTCACTTATCCAGTATACCAAAAGTCTCGTGTTATTGCAACGAACTTATAACTCACAACACTAGCGTAGCGCCCGTTTCGGCCGGCGATCGCCATTAAACCGATGGCGGCGTTTGCGGAATGGCCGCCAGTTCTGCCGCCGATTGCAACTGCGTAGACGATGCCGTCGCCGGGCAGTGTGTAGTTAATCCGAAAAACTCCCTTCGCGTCGGACGTCGCACGCGCGAGAACGCTCGCCCCGGAGCGAGGAGCGCCGTTACCGGCCCGGTAGAGCGTGACCTGCGAGCCTGCGACCGGACCGGCCGCGCTTGTAACGACGCCCGAAAGGCCGGGGGACGACGGCGCCGGTGAAAACGGCGTTGTAGTTCCGTTGCAGGCTGCGAGTGCGAAGAATGTCGAGATTGCAAGAAAGCAGCGATACCACACGAGGGCGTGGCATTATCGAAGCCAAGTGGCGCCTCCTTGTGCTGCTAACCTCTGCGCGCAACTGGCGGCCAATCTAGCCGAAAGCCGTGGCTCGCGCGAGGAGTAGCGCCGTCACGAGGAGCCGAACAGCCCGATACCTATGAAGTTCAGAAGCCTTTTGGTTGCTGCGTGCCTCTTGGCGAGCGCGATGTCATTGAGCGCTCGAGCTCTGGCCGACCAGTGCTCCGCCAACAAAAGCATCGACTGGGCAAAGACGCTTTCGTCTAATCCAAAGACTGCCGATCTCGTCTACGTGGCCGGGGTGGGCCGCGTTGCCGCCGGCCAGGTCGGCAACACGACGTTGGCGCTGATCCCTCTTAGCCTCAACGGCTCGACGGGAATCCAGTCGCTGGTGATCTACCGCTTAACGACGACCCCGCCGTGCGCGCCGCCGGAGCTGCTCGGCTCTTTCAAGACCGATACGACGCTCGTGCGCAGCTACTTCAGCAATGGAACGCTTCACCTCGTCACCCTGAAGGATCAAAAGGAGAGCGCTTCGCGTCACCCGGCCGAATTTCTCGATTCAGGCTACCACTTCGAAGGCGGCCGGCTTGTCAAAGTTTCGAGCAAGGAGACGAAGACGCCGTAGCGCGCGGGATCGCCGGATCTCGATTGTTAGTTGGTATCGACGGGCATATTGGAAGGCCGTTCGTGCATGAAGTACGACTTTGGGTACGCAGCGGGAATCGGCGCGAACTTTCTCGGCTTCTGCTTGAAGTTAAAGACGTCGCCGATGCTGGTTGCCCGCGTATCGGTCGTACCGAGACTCCCGAGTCCGAAGTCGTCTTCGACGAACTTAAGGATGCTGGCGAACTCGTACTGGGTGTGCGATACGTAGCCGGGTTTGGCGTACGGCGAGACGACGATCATCGGAACCCGGAAACCGAGGCCGGTGTAATCGAGCTGCGGCGGCGCGACGTGATCGTAGAAGCCGCCCCAGTCGTCCCAAACGACGACGATCGCGGTCGAGTTCCAATACGAGCTCTGCCCGACGGCGTTGACGACCTGCGCGACCCACGACGGTCCGGTATCTTTGTGAATTCCCCATAGCCCTTGGGCGGGGTGATCGGAGTTTTGGCCGTCGGGAACGACCCACGAGACCGCCGGAAGCGCGTTCGAGCTGATGTCGTTGAAGATATTCGTCTCCGGCGACGAAATGTTCGTCGTCCATTCCGGGCCGTTGCGGACTTGCGAAATCGCGTCGAAGGCGTTCCAAAGATCGCCGCCATGGACGTGGATCGCCGGCGTATAGTACTTCCACGAGACGCTCTTGGCATCCAGCAGATCGCGAAGCGTTTCGTAGGTAAAGCACGGGTAGGGGCCTTGAAGGTACTCGTACTTATCGGAACTGGTCAGCAGCGAGGTGGTGACGCCTTTGGGCGCGTCGCATCCCCACGGCCCGTCGCTGGGAAAGTCGATGAGCGTCTCGTACGAGTTAAGCTCGGTTCCCCCGCGGATCAAGTCTTGGTGCGCGGTAAAACTGCCGCTCGCCTGTGTTGGGAACATGTGGTCGGCCAACACATATTGTTGGGCCATCGACCAGTACGGTTTGATTTGATTCGGGTTGACGTACTGGTACGCGCACGTGCACTTATGCTCGTTGACCCAAACCAAATTGAAGCCGTCCATTTTACCGCCGTCGAAATCCTCCACAAAAGCCGGCCAGCTGTTGTCGAGCACCATGTTGCTTTCCAGGGCCTTCATGCGCAGCTTGACGTATTTACCGTCCTTTATCAGCCCTTTCTTCGCTCCGTTGGCGCCGGGAAAGGTTGCAAATAGGTTGTCGAAGCTGCGATTCTCTTGGATCACGATAATGACGTGCGAGATCGGTTGACCCGAAGTCGGGGAGGCCTGATGTCCTCCTGGATGCGCGTTCGGAATAGCGCTTTCAAATGACGGGCTGCCTTGACTGCACGCGCTTAAAACGATAGCGAAAAGCGCGGCTGAGCTAGAGTGGAAGCGGAGGCTCAACGGTAATCTCCTAAGAATGATCGCCTGATCCAAGGTTCGCACCTACAGGCCTGCGAGCCCGTATCGCCCGCGCTTCGATGCGAAAATTGAATCGAAGGGCCCAGTCCCTGGGCCCTTGATCCTATGTCGCTCTAGGATATTTCAGTCAGCGTTTCGTTTGTTCGCTCGCGCCGCGGACGATCGAGCTTACGGCGATTCCGAGCGAGCCCAATCCGAGCGCGGTGTCGCGCAGTGGCCCGACCAAGTCGCTCTTGTGTTCGAGAGCGCGGAGCGTCTGATCGAGGTGGCGTCTCGTCGTCTCGATCCGCAAACGCAGCTCTTCTTCGGTCGCCGTACCGCGCGGCGCACCAATTACTTCGCCGACCTTGGAGCGCAACGGTTCGGCGGCTGCGGCGAATGCTTTTCGCGACGCGGCCGAGAGTGCAAGCGCTGCGACGGAAAACCCGACGCCAACGATCAACGCCGCGAGCCAGAGGGGCACGACGAACGACAGCGCTGCAACGGCGCAGGCTGCGAGGCTGGCCATTCCAACGATTGCGCAGGCGAGCGATATGCCCAGACTGCGCATAGCTTGCAGCGCACGGCCGCCGCGCTCGTGGATCTCCAGCTTTGCCAGTTCCACTTCTTCGGCAACCAGGTCGGAGACGTCGCGGTAGAGCCTGCCGAGGAGAACTTTCGCGCTTTGCGCGCGGAGTTCGTAGGGGCGCGTGGTCGCTTCTTCGAGGAGCATTTCTTCAAATTTCCCGTGGGATACGCTCCTCAAACAAACGGGTACGCTATAGGTATGCCGGGCAGTAAGGGCTCGCCGCGCGCAAAATCGGCAGATCGCGGCGAGACCGTACAGCTGACTCGATCCGAGGAAGACGAGGTACGGAGACGGACCGGACTTCGGGCTGCAGTTGTTTTTGAATCCGTCCGGCGCGAAGGTGACGTCGAACTCAGCCGGCCATCCCTTTCGCTTGCATTTTCCGGCCTTGCTGCCGGACTTTCGATGGGGTTCTCCTTGGTCGTGACGGGCCTGCTGCGAGCCTATTTGCCCGACGCGCCCTGGCGAGCCCTCGTCGAGAACCTCGGCTACACGGTTGGTTTTGTTATCGTCGTGCTCGGACGCCAGCAGCTTTTCACAGAGAACACCGTCACCGCGATCCTGCCGCTGCTCGACAGCTCAGAGAAAGGCAAGACCCTGATCAAGGTGCTTCGCCTCTGGCTAATAGTACTTGTGGCTAACCTCGTTGGCGCGGCGATCTTTGGATATCTGATTGCCCACTCGGCGATCTTTCCGCAGCACGTCGGCGCGGCGTTCGAACAGCTTGCCCGAGAGAGTGTGGCGCCGGGTTTCTGGGGCGTGCTCGTGCGCGGGGTCTTTGCCGGCTGGCTCATCGCCCTCATGGTCTGGCTGCTCCCGGTTGCCGACACCCAAAAGCTTTGGGTAATCGTGCTCATCACGTACGTCGTCGGCGTCGGCGGATTCAGCCATGTCGTCGCGGGATCGGTTGAGGCACTTTACGGCGTCGCGGGGGGAGCGGTACCAGTCGCCGCTTATCTTTTCAACTTTCTCGTGCCGGCCTTTATCGGCAATGCGATCGGCGGCATTCTTCTCGTTGCTCTGCTCAACTACGGTCAGGTCGCACCGGAATAGGCCGCCGCGAGCCCCGCTTGGCCCAAGCTTATACCGCCGTCGTTGGCCGGGACCCGTTGATTGAGCCAGAGCCGGTCGCCCAGGCGCTCCGCAAGCAGCGCCACGAGCAGCGCGTTCGCAAAGACGCCTCCGGAGGCGACGATTTTGCTCTTTCTCAGCTCCGCAGCGGCGGTTACGATCGCACCGGCAACCGCATGGTGAAAGGCTCGCGCGATCTCGGCCGGTGCGCGCTCGCGCAGGCGATCGGCAACGATCGCGGCGAGCAGCGGCGCGTAATCGAGCCGATTGTCGATTAACGGGAAGGGATACGCATCGTCGTTACTCGCGGACCAGGCGAGGTGCTCGAGCCACATCGCCGCCTGCGCTTCAAACGTAATCTCGCGCGTGAAGCCGACGAGTGCGGCGACCGTATCGAAGAGCCGTCCGACCGACGTCGTCACGAACGTTCGCACGCCGCTGCGAGCGATACGCCGCGCCTTCGCGTACCGCTGCGGAAAGTCGAAGGGCGCCGCGGTGAGGTCGGGGAGATCGTCGATCGCGCTCAGAAATCCGGCCGCCGCCTGGACCGGGTGGCGAGCCGCGGCGTCTCCGCCGGGAAGCGCCGCTTCGCGCAGCCAGATCGTGCGGGCGAATCCGTCGCGAACGCTCCCGGTAAAGATCTCGCCTCCCCAAATGGTTCCATCATCGCCGTATCCCGTACCGTCGAAAGCGATTCCGGTTACCGCGGTATCGAATGCTTCGCGCTCGGTAAGAACGCTCGCCAGGTGAGCCCGATGATGCTGCACGGCACAGTGCTCCCCTTCGAGCGTGTGCGCGTACTGCGTCGACGCGTACTGCGGGTGTGCGTCGTGCACGACGAGCAGGTCGCTACCGCGCACCTCGTACATCGCGCACAAATCGGTGACCGTCTCTTTAAACGCCGTAAACGCTCCGAAGTGCTCGAGATCTCCAATGTGCTGGCTCGCGAACGCCTGGCCGTCGACGACCAGCGTGATCGCATTTTTGAGATCGGCGCCGAGGCAGAGCATCGGGCGCCGCGCCGGCACGCGGGCAATCGCCTGGGGCGCGCAGCCGCGCGCGTGGCGCACCACCGTGGGGCCATAGGGTCCGAAGCCCGCGACCGAATCGTCTACGCGACGCGCGATCTCGCGCTCTCCGATCAAGAAGGCGTCGGCAATGCCGTCGAGGGACTCGAGCGCCTCGGCGTCGACGTAGGCGATCGGCTCGCTCGAGCGGTTCGCGCTGGTCATCACCAGCGCTTCCGGCGCCCCGGCGGCAAAGAGGAGATGCTGCAGCGGCGTGTAGGCAAGCATGATGCCGAGCTCGCGGTTCTGCGGAGCGACGCCCTTGAGCTGACTCCTTGCCGGGGCCAAAACGATCGGCCTCGTCACGGAGTGCAGCAACTCCTCGTGCTGCGGCGATAGCTGCGCCAGAGCTCGTGCAGCCTCGAGGTCCGCAACCATCAAGGCGAAGGGACGTTCCTTGCGATACTTCCGTTCGCGCAGCTTGCGAATTGCATCGGGCCTTCGCGCGTCGCAGGAAAGGTGATAGCCGCCCAAGCCTTTGATCGCGAGAATCGCTCCGGCGGTAAGGAGTTCGGCCGCTCTAGAGATCGCATCGCTGCGCGAAACGCTGTGGCCTTGACTCTGCAAGAAGTAGGCGGGGCCGCACTGTGGACACGCAACCGGCTGAGCGTGGAAGCGGCGATTGCCCGGATCGTGATATTCGGCCGCGCAAAAATCACACATCGGCCAGCTTCGCATCGTGGTGAGCGGACGGTCGTAGGGCAGCGCAAGTATGATGCTGTAGCGCGGGCCGCAGTTCGTGCAGTTGATATAAGGGTAGGCAAAGCGACGATCGCCTGGATCGAACATCTCTCGAAGGCAATCGGAGCAGACCGGCAAGTCCGGCGAGACGCGAACCGTCGGCCGGGTCCCTTTGCTGCTTTCCCGAATAACGAAGTCAGGGAATCCGACAACCGCCGCCGGCTCTTCTTCGATTCCCGCGATGCGAGCCGCCACGGGCGCCTGGACGGCGATTGCCGCAACGAAACGCGCGAGCGTCTCGGCCGGCCCTTCGACGTGCACTTCGACGCCGCGCGCGCCGTTGAGCACCCAGCCATGCAACGCGTGAGCGTGGGCGAGCCGATAGACGAATGGCCGGAAGCCGACGCCTTGAACGATACCGGAGATGTGCAGGCGGCGTGCTTCTTGCGCTATCGCCGGCGATGTTTTCACGAGCGTTGAACGGTTACGTAGCAGCCTTGGCCTTTCCAGCCGACCTGCACGATCCGTCCTTCATCGACGAGTACGGGAACGCGGACCGCGCCCTCGACGAGCGAGAAGAGCCGCTCGCGCGCCGCCGCATCCGCTTCAACGTCGTACTCGACGAATGGCCTGCCTTCCCACTCGAGTTCGGAGCGCATCTCCGCCGTGTACGGACACGCGCGCGTGCCGTACAGCTCAAGCGGCATGTCTCTCCAGCAAGTCCAAGGCCTCGCGGATGACGTGATAGATCGTTCCCTGCACTTCTTGGATGCGCGGAATATAATCCGAGTGCACGACGATCGGAATATCGGCGAGGCCTCGGCGAACGACCTCGCCGCCGTCGTATCCGAGCAGAGCGATCGTCAGCATGCCGCGTTTGCGCGCCTCCTCCAAGGCGGCCACGATGTTTTTCGAGCCGCCGCTCGTCGAGAGCGCAACCGCCACGTCGTGGGGGCGAGCCTGAGCCACGAGCTGACGCAAAAACACGACCTCGACGCCGACGTCGTTGGCAACCGCCGTCAGGATCGCCGGTTCGAGCGAGAGCGAGATTGCCGCAATCGGCGGGGAATTGCCCTCAGGCAGCACGCAGTCGAGTGCCCAGTCCGTCGCGTCGGTGGCGGAGCCGCCGTTTCCGAAGAGGATCAGCTTGCCGCCGGCCCGCAGCTCCGCAGCGACGGCTATCGTCGCGGCGGCGATCGCGCCCGCCTGCGTCGCCAGCACCGCTTCGCGCAGGCTTCGCGCGTCGCGCGCCTTCATCAAAATCGAGCCCGCCACTTCGCCGACGAGCGCATCTCGCGAACCCGAAGATTCGCCCAAGAATGGGTAGAGAAATCCCGCCGCGCCGACGTCGTGGCCCATCTCATTGTGCTCGAAGAACACGTGTACCGTCTCGTAGAGCGTGTGACAGAGTATCTCGATCATCTCTTGGTGGATATGAGGATCGGCGCTCGGTGCCGCGACGCCGTAGTCCGCGTTCTCCCCCGGAAGCGCGAAGGTCATCGCGCCGCGGTCGCGCGCCCGCGCGAGAACATCGCGTACCTCCGGATCGCCGCCCGGCGGTCCGAATCCCATCACGATGTCCTCCGGCTGCAGAACCGCCTCGACCCACGGCGCAAAGGCCAAGCTGAGATCCGCGGCAGGGAGCGCGCGTTTCCCGACGATCACCGGATGGACGAACTCGACCGAGACGTGCTGTGCATCGGTGGCGTACGCGCCGCGCCCGAAGGCCAATAGCCGGCCGCCGCGTTCGAAGCGTTCGAACATGCCTCGGCAGGCTTGTGCGAGCGGATGGGCCTGCGCTGGAAAGAAAGCGTCGCCCACTGCGCTGCGCTGCGCAAAGCGATCGGCGATAAACCGCTCGAGCGCCAACGCCGGCTGCCGGCTGGTCAGCATATCCGCGGCAGCGGATCGCCGACGAGCATGTCGATGAGGCGGCTGCCGCCATAGGCCGTTACGGCCAGGACGGCGCGCGCCGGCTTCGCGCGAACCTCGCCGATACACACGGCGTGCTCGCCGCCGGCTACCGACCGCATCGCGCCGAGCGCGCCATCCACAGAATCGGCGGAGACGACCGCGAGGATCTGGCCTTCGTTGGCAATGTGAAGCGGATCGAGCCCAAGAATCTCACATGCGCCGCGAACCTCGTCTCGCAGCGGAATTGCCTCTTCGAAGAGCGTGATGCCCAGTTCCGTCGCGGCGACGAGTTCGTTGAGCGCGGTGGCGACGCCGCCGCGGGTCGGATCGCGCATCCAATGCAGATCTTCCGCAATGGCATCGAGCAGCGCCTCGACGAACGGGGCGACGGACCGAGTGTCGGAGGCGAGATCGGCTTCGAGGTCGAGCTCGCCGCGCGCGAGCAGAATCGTGATGCCATGGTCGCCGATCGGGCCGGAAAGTAGGACGCGGTCACCTTCGCGGATACGCTTGGGCCCCAGGTTTGCCCGCGCGTCGACTTCGCCGAACCCGAACGTCGCGATATACATCCCGTCGGCAAAGCCATGTTCGACCACCTTCGTATCTCCGCCCACGATGCTCACGCCTGCGCGCGCCGCGGCGTCAGCCATGGCCTCGACCTCCGCGCGCAGCGCCTCTCCCGGCAATCCGGCCTCCAAAATAAACGAAGCCATGAGCCCGAGCGGACGCACGGCGCCGGCCACGGCTAAATCGTTGACCGTTCCGTTGACCGCAAGTTCACCGATCGAACCGCCGGGAAAGCGCAGCGGCTTGACGACATAACCGTCGGCCGTCGTCGCTAGCTTCGATCCCTTGAAATCGGAGAGCGCAGAATCGGAGAGCGTCGCTAAAATCGGGTTCGCGAGCAGCGGGACGAAGAGCCCTTCGACGAGCCGCCGCGAGGCTTTTCCGCCGGCGCCGTGCGCCATCTCGATCTGGGCGTCGTTGAACCGTACGCGCGGTACGTCGCGCTCGACGGTCTCCATCGCGCTAGGCCGGCACCGATTCGCTCAGGTGCACGTAGCGATAGTAGGCGGCGCAAGCGCCTTCGCTCGAAACCATCAGCGCTCCGACTGGATGCTCCGGATTGCACTCTTTACCGAAGAGCTTGCATTGCGGCGGCTTCAGAACGCCTTTGAGAACCTCGCCGCACTGCGCCGCTTTCGGATCGGTCACGCGAATGCCGGGGACCTCGAACTGCACCTCCGCGTCCCACGCAGCGAACGCGCTCGAAACTTTGAGCGCCGATTGCGAGATGAAGCCGAGTCCGCGCCATTCGAAGTATGGCCGAAGCTCGAATGCTTCGCCGATCGCTTGTAAGGCCGGCAGATTTCCCTCCCAGGGAACGATGCGGCGATATTGGTTCTCGACGCGTGCCTCCCCGCTGCGAAGCTGCCGCAAGATCATCAGGATCGACTCGAGGATATCGAGCGGCTCGAAGCCCGAGATGACGACCGGTTTGCCGTAGTCGCGCGCGATGAACTCGTACGGGCGGCAGCCGGTGACCGTCGAAACGTGGCCCGGACCGACGAACGCGTCAAGCCGCATGTCGGGCGAGTCCAAAATCGCGCGTATCGCCGGAACGATCGTGACGTGATTGCAGAAGACCGAAAAGTTCTTAATGCCGAGCGCGCGTGCGCGCGCGAGCGTCAAGGCCGTCGAGGGCGCCGTCGTCTCGAATCCGATTGCAAAGAAGACGACGTGCTTCTCGGGCGTCGACTGCGCGATTCGCAGCGCGTCCAGCGGTGAATAGACCATGCGAATATCGACGCCGCGAGCCTTGTGTTCGAGGGGCGTCCCGCGCGTGCCCGGCACGCGCATCATGTCGCCGAACGCCGTCATGATGACGTCGCGCTGCTGCGCGATGGAGAGTCCGTCGTCGACACGCCCCATCGGTAAGACGCAGACGGGACATCCGGGCCCGTGGATCAGCTCGACGTTGGGCGGCAGAAGGTTCTTGAGACCGTGCCGGTAGATCGCGTGCGTGTGGCCGCCGCAGACCTCCATGATCCGATAGTGCCGGCCCGCGCCGGCCAGACGCGCGATCTCGCGCGACACGTTTGCAATCAGCTGCGGATCGCGAAACTCGTCGACGTACTTCATCCGCTCGTGCCGCCTTCACTCGCGTTCGGCAAAGCTGTATCCTCGGATCTCGTCCATCGCCATTTCGTCTTCGCCCAGGGCCGAGAGCATGCGCAGTTGGTCCTTCGCCTGTGATTCCTCGATCTTACTCATCGCGAACCCGACGTGAATCAGGACCCAGTCGCCGCAGGCCACGCCTTCGTCCTGCAGGAGGCTGACGTTGACGTTGCGCTTGACGCCCGCGACGTCGACCTTCGCAAGGCCCGCCTGCTCGGTGGAAAACTCGACGATTTGCCCAGGTATCGCTAAACACACAATCGTTTATTCCTACCAGACGCGCTTCGCAACCAGGCGCAGCCGGACGCGAACCAACGGCTCCACGCTGAGCACGAGCAGATTCATCGACTTCAGCCCGAAGTCGCGGACGTCGACGTTGATCTCGCCGCCGATTCGGAGGTCATCGGCGTCGTGCGCAGGTAAGAGCTCGCCTTCGTACCGGCGCGCGAGACCGGCCAGCGTGATCTGCCCGGCGGCGTTGTAGCGTCCCGGCAGCGCGCCGCTGCTCAACTCGCGCAATTCCGCAACGATCTTCGGGAAGCGCTTGCTGTCGATCAGCTTCCACATCTCCCGATCCTGCAGTTCGTTGCCGGTTTTTAGACCCTCGACCTTGAGTTCCACGTGCATTCTAGGCACCGGATGAGTCGAGAGCGTCCCGTTTTCATTCCAAGCGGCTTCGACGAATCCGCCGATCTCCGTCGCTTTTCCGTACACTGGAAAAAGCGTCGACGTCGCAAAAAACGTCAATGACGAGTCCGCGCTCGAAACCTCGAAGCGTTCGCAGCTTAGCTCTTCCGGCATAGTTTCCATCTGAGGTAGACCTTTACGCCGATCTTCTATGACGATCACTGGGCCCTCCTCGCCACGAGCCGAAGCCGAAGCCTCAGGACGGGATCGACCTTGAGGATCAGCAAGCTGGGCGGTTTGAGGCCGAAATCGCGGATGTCGAGGTTGATCTCGCCTTCGACGGTGACGCTTTCCCCGGCCCGGGCGATCGTGAACTCCCCGCCGTAGCTGCGAGAGCGGCCCGCCAGCGTGATGTCTCCGGTCGCTCTGTAACGGGCCGGCAGGGCTACCAACTCGATGCTGCGGAGATCGGCCGCGACCTTCGGAAAGCGCCGGGCATCGGCTGTCTTGAGCATCTCGCGGTCCTGCATCGCGTTCCCGGAGAGCACGGAATCGAGCGGAAACTCCACGTGCATGCTCGGCGGCGGCGAGGTCGCCAGGGTATCGTCTGGGCTCCAGTTCGCCACCACGAAGCCGCCGAGCGCCGACGTGCTCGCGCGGACCTGGTGGAGGGTCGAGCGAGCCAGCACGACCAGCGACGAATCGGCTGGCGAAACGTCGTAGCGCACCGCGGCTTCCGCCTCCGCCTGCATCCGCTACATGCCCTTCATCTTCGCGTAACGGACGGCATCGTTGCTCAGCGAGGTTACGAACGACGTGACGGCGCTCTTCTGCACGGATCCGGTAACGAGCGAACCGATCGTTGCGAGAAGTTCCTTGGCGAGCGGTTCTTCGCCCGACATCTTGCGTATTGCGTCGTACCGCGCGAGATCTTCTTTCATCCCGGCGAGAACGCGTTCCACGGCAAATGCCGCTGCAAATGCGAGCGCGCCGACGATTATGCCTCTGACCATACCCTACTCTCTTTCTCGCCGCGTGGCCCTGCGGCTAGCGCGTCGCTGAGCAAGCGCCGTACGAGCTGCGCAGCGGGCGCGAGCGTATCGCGAACCGGCTGCGACAGCCCGATCCCTTCGTCGATCTCCGAGGGCTCGCAGCCGACGAGGGTGATCGGGGGTGCCTCCGCGCCGATCACGCGCAGAAATGCAAAGACGTTCCCGAGATCCATGCGGTGCGCATCCGGAGGCGCCCCGGGAGCGGGCGAGGTCGGTTCGATCACGTAGAGCGTCCCTGGGAGACCGCCGCGAGGAACTGCGTCGATCAAAAAAGCCCGATCGTAACCCGAGGCCAGCTCGAATGCCAAGTGAAGGCCGCGAATCCCATAGTCTTCGATCCGTACCCCGGGAAATCGATCGGCGGAGAGCACTCGAGCAACTTCCGGGCCGAAGCCGTCGTCACCGAAGAAGATGTTGCCGATTCCCGCGACGAGTATCTTCACGACGAACGCTCGGAGACCATCGAGACCGGCTCGACCTCGTCAGGATAAAAGAAGAGCGAACGCCCGTACCAATCGTGCAGGTCGCTAGCGGGATCGTCGTCGACGGTGACGGCGACGTACATTTGATTTTCGACGTCCTGATGGATCGCGCGCACCGTCGCCGTTTTACCCTCGAGGAACTCGTCCCAGACGTCGGCGCGCCGCTTGGGATGAAGCCGCACGATCGAGCCTTTGGCGATCTTCTCGCCCTGCACGAAGACGCAGTCCATCGAAGGCACGTCCAAGACGCCGTGCAGATCGGTAAGCTCTTCGGGGCCGAAGCGTTCTGCGCGTTCGACGATCGCCCGAGCCCGGGGATCGGTAGCGCGCGCCTCCTCGCGTTCGTCATCCGAAAGGCTGCGGACGCTGAGCATCATCAGTTCGTCGATCTCGGTTGCGTCGAAGGTGTCTCCCTGGCTCTGCGGCGCGACCGCCGGAAAGTCGTATAGGATAATCGGGGAAGAAAGCACGAGCGGCGAACGCTGCGCATCGGCGGTTTCCTCGCCGACGAGCACCGGCCACGTATGGCGATTACGCAACGCCGGGGTTTCGAGTTGTGCCTCCGGCGGAGGATCGAGCACCGAGAGAAAGCGGCCGCCTTCGGCGTAGAGCAAAGCGTGGGTCGAAACGAACGCCGTCCGGAGCGCGGAGCTGCGCTCTCCCGGCACAACCGCCGATTGGTTCGCCACGCAAACACGGAGTCTTCGCAACGCGTGATCGCCCGCGACGAGCTCGCATTCGACCGTAACGCTGCCGTGCAAAGGCCATCGACGGCGCACCACTCGGGCCGCGAGTGCTCCTGCGGTGTCGCGCAACGGCTCGACCCGCTCTTCCGACGGGAACGCGATCGGTGCGGCGGTCATCGGGCCGAATGGATCGACCCGCAGCTCGATCTCCCGCTCGACACCCTCGTCGAAGCTGAGGAATCGCTGGCCGTCGATCTCGACGGACTCGACGGTCTCGAACTCTGTGCCCGCCGGAACCTGCGTCCAGCGCGTTTCGACCTGCAGGAAACGCACCACCACCGTGACTCGCGCGCCCTCTCGCGCCTCCAAGAGGACCTCCGTTTGCGATGCGGACGGTTCGCCGGTTCCTAAGGCGGTGTATGCTTCGGGAACGACGACTCCGAACTGCCACCTGATCCGATTCTTCTTCGCCGACGCCGTATACGGAAACAGAATGTACCCTTCGTATAGGACGGCATTAGCGACGGCCAGCGCCGGCTCGAGCGGATTCATCGCCGTGCTCTGGCCAGCTCGCAGAGCCGCTCGAAGGCGGCCTCCCACGTGGGCAGGCCCGTTGCTATTTTGAATCGCCGCAACTCGTCGAAAACGTCCCGGCTTACGCGAATCCACGCAGCATTCGGAAAGAAGGCGTCCATCGCTTCGCGCCACACGCTCACCGCGAGGGGATAGCTCGCCTCGCAGCTCCATGGAACCAGCTCGGCGCTGACTCCGGCAGAGCCTTCCACCAGAACGGTACCGCTGAAGAGCAGGTTTACCGGAATCACGCCGTCCTGCAGAGACGCGAGATATTTATTGGCGGCGACTTCAAAATCGTAGCTGCACGGGACGGACAGATCGAATTCTGCTTGGTGCTCGAACGACGGCAGCAGCGCCGAAGCGTGCGTCCAGAGCATCGGCCGCAACGTTTCGCCGTAACGCGCCGGCTCGCCGAACAGCTCGGTCAACAACGCACTCTCCTGCGGTAAATAACGCCGCCGCGCCACCTCCAGCCGCAGCTGGGCGCGCAGAAGGATCGCATCGATCTTTGCCCCGCTCGCCTCGCTGACGGCCACGCGAAGGAGTATTGCGGGAGACGCGGCGTAGCGATCGACCCGCGCTCCGGTAACCTCGAACGAAAGCGCGGTCATGACGTCGGGGCGGTCACGCGACCGCGGCTCCGTTCGCCGATCTTTTCGAAGTACTCTTCGATGCACCGATGGGCTTCTTCACCGCCGTCGAACCCTTTCCACGTACTCCGAATCGTCCCCACCAGCTCGTATGCAGCGTCGATCGGCACGATGAAGCACCGCGACGATCCGCCTGTACGCTGGATCAGGATCGCCTCAACGTCTGGCTGGACGGAGTCGAGCATCGGATGCTCTGCGGCGATCTCCGACCACGTATCGAGCGGCAGCAGCGATTCGGTGGCTCCCGCGGGGCTCGGATAGAACGCCAGCATCTTCTTCTCAAGCGAATTGTAGAAGAAAAAGGCTAAGCCGATCGGAATCGCGAGCGCGTCCCAGGTTGCACCTTCGATTTCAAAGTCGGAGACTTCGGCGTAGCGCGAGGGAATCGGACGGTATCGTCCGGCCGCAGCCCCTTCGGGCTGGAAGACGATGTAGCACGGCCGGCACGAGCAGAGAATCCGTCGCGCGGCAAGCTCGATCAGGTGACTATGTTCTGGTGTGAGCGCCGTCGCACAGAAATCGCAACGCTCGCCCGGGGGCGGCGGCTTGCGCAGCATGCGCTCGAGTCCGTTCACGCGGGCGCGAGGATGCGAAGCGTCATCTCCTCGGCTCTCACTTCGCGGATCTCGGGAGCTCGCCCGAGGATCGCTCGTTCGACGGCCTCTTTCAGGGTCGCCGACGAGCCCGGGCAGCCCTCGCAGCTGCCCTCCAGCCGGAGGTATACGACGTCGCCTTCGATCCGCGAGAGCTCCATATTGCCGTTGTGCGATTTGATGTACGGCAATACGGACTGCATCGCTTCGTCGATGCGATCTTCCAACGAGAGGGGATGCAGGCCGTGAAGACAGAGGAGTCCCTCGACCAGCTTGTCTTCGCAGAGCGCCGTGAAGAGCTCGTCCGAACGGTCACCAAGTTCAGAATGCACGATCGAGAGCAAACGCTCTAAACCGCTCCCGTAAAGTGTGACGACCGTACGGACGAGCTCCTCCGCTCGCTCGCGTGCTGCTTCCGGCCGATCCCCCGATTTGAAGCCGGCAAGCAGCTCTTCGAGCCTCGCTGCCATCGCGACGACCGCAGAGCTCACGTCGATCCCTTCTAACCAAACGGCGCGAGCGGTGAGTGAACGGTCTCGATCGTTTTACCGTCGCCCAAGTACATGTGCACCCCACACGGAAGGCACGGGTCGAAGCTGCGCACGGCGCGCATGATGTCGATTCCCTTGAAGTTTTCCGGCCCGTTCTCTTCGAAGATCGGCGTATTCTGCACGGCGTCTTCGTAGGGGCCCGGGGTTCCGTAGATATCGCGCGGGTTGCCGTTCCACGGCGTCGGCGGCCAGGGGTGATAGTTTGCGATCTTGCCTTCGCGGATCACCATGTGGTGCGAGAGCACGCCGCGCACCGCCTCGGTGAAGCCGCAGCCGATCCCCTCCTTCGGAACGGTGAACGGCTCCCAGGAGCGCGTGCGGCCCGCGTTGAGTTCCTCGAAGGCCTTATCGAGAAAGAAGAGTGCCGCTGCGGCGCCGTAGGCCTGGAAGTACGTGCGGGCGCGGTTGCGCTCGAGCGTGTTCGACCATTTCGGTATCTTCCACTCGAACGAAACCGGGCCGCTCAGCGCGCTCTTTGGAAGATTGATCTGCACGCTCGTTCCCGTGGCCTTGATGTAACCGCCCATATCTACCAGGCCCGAGAGCGCCGTCGACCACAGGCGCGCGATGGGGCCGCCGCCGGTGTCGAGCGCGAGGTAATCCTTTCCGTCGAACCAGCGCGGCGACATCACCCAACTGTACTTATTGGCAAAGTCGCGCTTCTTCGGCGTCGGCAAGGTATGCATGTTCCACGGATGGCGCCGGTCGACGGGATTCCCGAGCGGATCGTTGGGGACGAAGATCTCCTCGCTCTCCCAGTCGTCGTAATACGAGTGGCCGAGTAGAATCCGGATCGCAAGATTGATCTGCACCAAGTCGTTGGTAACGAGTTTACCGTCGACGATGACGCCCGGCGTGACGAACATCTTCCGGCCCCAGTTCGTCATGTTTTTGTACTGAAAGTCGCAGTAATCGGGATCCTGGAACGCACCCCAGCAGCCGAGAAGAATCCGCCGCTCGCCATTGTGCTCGTAGCCCGGCAAGGCATCGTACCAGAAGTCGAACAGATCGTCGTGCAGCGGCACGCAGACCTTCATGTACTCGATGTAGCGCATCAGGCGCGAATAGTAGTCGGTGAAGAGCTGCTGCGTCGCCACCGTTCCGGTGCCGCCGGCGTAGAGCGTCGACGGGTGAACGTGCCGCCCCTCCATCAGGCAGAACATCTCGCGGGTGTAGCGGCTGATCTGGAGTGCTTGCCGGTAGAACTCGCCGGTAAACGGGTTGAGTGAGGTCATGATGTCGGCGATGGTCTTGTAGCCGTGAATACCGGCGTTGGGGGCTTGCGTCTTCTTCGCTTTCTCCCAGACGCTCGGGTTCGTCTCGCGGACCATTTTTTCGCAGTAGTCGACGCCGACGAGATTCTCTTGGAAGATATTGTGGTCGAACATGTACTCGGCGGCTTCGCCGAGGTTCATGATCCACTCGCCCATCGCCGGCGGCCGGACGCCGAATGCCATGTTCTGCGCGTACACCGAACAGACGCAGTGGTTATCGCCGCAAATTCCGCAGATGCGCGAGGTTATAAAGTGCGCGTCCCGCGGATCCTTCCCGCGCATGAAGATGCTGTAGCCGCGGAAAATCGACGACGTCGCGTGACACTCGGCGACGATCTTCTTCTGAAAATCGATCTTCGTGTAGATTCCGAGGCTGCCGACGATGCGCGTGATCGGATCCCACGACATCTCGACGAGCCGCGACGGCTGGGTCTCGCTAGCGGTGCCCGGTAGGTCTTTGATCGCCATGATTCGTTCGCTCCTTCAGCCTTTCGTGTATCCCGTCGTCAGCGTCTTGCCTTTGTGACGCCAGCTTGGTTCTTTGTCGAGGGTCGAGGTCGTGAAGTTACGCAGAGCCTTAACGACCGTACCGGTCGCGGTGCTGATCGTCGAAGAGATCTTTCCGCCCGGAGGCTCGTCCATGAACGGCATGAATTTATCCGGAAAGCCCGGCATCGTACATCCGATGCAGATGCCGCCGACGTTCGGGCAGCCTCCGACGCCGCCCATCCATCCGCGCTTGGGAACGTTGCACTTGACGACCGGCCCCCAGCAGCCGAGCTTGACTAGACACTTCGGCGAATCGTACTCGGTCGCGAACTCGCCCTGCTCGTAGTAACCGGCGCGATCGCACCCCTCGTGGACGGTGTTGCCGAAGAGCCATGTTGGACGTCCGGCTTCGTCGAGCGGAATCATCGGCGCGCGGCCGGCCGCCTGCCAAAGTAAATAGAGAATCGTTTCGGAGAGATTGTCGGGCTGAATTGGACACCCCGGTACGCAGACGATCGGTAGGCCGGCGCTAGACTTCCAGTCCCAGCCCAGGTAGTCGAGTACCCCCATCGCGCCGGTCGGGTTTCCGGCCATCGCGTGGATGCCGCCGTACGTCGCGCAGGTCCCGACGGCGAGCACGGCCCACGCCTTCGGTGAGAGCCGGTCGATCCAGCCGCTAAACGTGATCGGCTGGTCGGTTCCCGGCGCGTTGCCGAATCCGGTGAAGTAGCCTTCTTTCTTGATCTCCTCGTTTGCGATTGAGCCTTCGAGCACGAGCACGAAGGGATCGAGCTCGCCGCGTTCGGCTTGGAAAAACGCCTGCAGAAACTCGGAGCCGCCGAGGCTGTACTCGATGAGCGGCCAGTGAAACTTGACGCCGGGAAGCCCCGGCAGGGCGCCGAGTGCAATCTCCTCGATGCTCGGCTGCATCGCGCCGGTGAGGGCGACGGAATCGCCGTCGCAACCGAGGCCGGCAGGAATCCAAAGTACGTTGACAACCGTATCGGACATGCAATTTACCCTCGCGTCGGGAATCCTCTAGACCATCTACGCTAGTGAAAAAAATTTCGAATTACAATACCCAAATCCGGTTACCACGCCGTTACCGGCGGGCGGATTTTTAGACGTGTCGCTGCGTCCGTGCGCGTTGAATTCGGGCATAGCGGAATGGCCTCACGTGCCGTCGGGCTGCCGCGACTGGAGGGGCGTTACCTATCTGTTACAAAGCAGTCTCTCGCCCGGCCTTTTTCCACAAGTTCGCGGCGGCGTTGCCCGCACGCCCTTCCAAAACGCGGGCACTGCGGGTATGGTACATGCATGCATGAGGTTTCAGTGGCTTTAAGCCTCTTGGAGGGCATCCAGTCGACGGCCGCCGAGCAGGGGATCGACCGCGTTTACCGGGTCAATGTCCGGGTCGGTGCGCTAAGCGGCGTCGTGCGCGACGCGCTGCTTTTCTCTTGGGACGTCGTCACGGCGCAAACGATCTGTGAAGGCAGCGAACTGCGCGTCGAAGAGGTTCCTCTGGTGATCTACTGCCGGCTCTGCGGCGGCGAACGCGCGCCGCTGCCCGGGACCGGACTTCTCTGCCCGCAGTGCGCGACAATTTCGCCGCAAATCGTGCGCGGGCGGGAAATGGATCTCGTTTCGGTGGAGGTTCCTGCGTGAGCAAGATGCGAGTCGTCGAGATCGCCGGGAATCTCATGCTCAAGAACGACGCGATCGCGGGCCGGCTGCGCGACCGCTTTGCCCGGAGCGCAACGCTCGTCGTCAACCTGCTTTCGAGTCCCGGATCGGGGAAGACGACGCTTCTCGAGAAGACGCTGCAGCGGCTCGCCGGGCGGTACTCAATCGGCGTGCTGGTCGGGGATCAAGCCACCGAAAACGACGCCGCTCGCCTCTCGACCGCGGAGGTCCACGTCCGCCAGATCACAACCGGAGCAGAATGTCGTCTCGATGCGGATATGATCGCGAAGGGACTCGACGGTTGGCGCGACCGCCGCTTCGACCTTCTCCTGATCGAAAACGTCGGCAACCTCATCTGCCCCGCCGAGTATGATTTGGGCGAAGACCTGCGCGTCGTTCTGTTCTCCGTGACCGAAGGCGAGGACAAGCCGTTGAAGTACCCGCTGGCGTTCAACTCGTCGCAGGTCGTCCTGATCACGAAGGTCGACATCGCCGAACCGGTCGGGTACGACCGCGCCGCCGCGACGGCGAGCATCGGTCAAGTCAATCCGCAAGCTCGGATCCTGGAACTGTCGGCGCGCTCCGGCCTCGGTATGGACGCCTGGTTCGCGCTGCTCGAAGAGCGCATTTCCGCAAAAGCGCTCCCTACGGCGCGGTGACGGCAGGGCGATGATTCCAGCGCGCCGGCGTCTTCTCGCGCGGCTCGGCGCGGCCGAGCCATCTTTGATCCGGCTTTGTGCGCCTCCGGGGTACGGAAAGACGAACTTCGCGGCGGCGTTGGCGCGCCGCTTCGAACGCCACGCGATCTGCGATTGTGCCCCGGTCTTGAGTATGAGCGATTTCGCGGGCCGGATGATGTCGGCGCTTGCGGAGGAATCGGCCGCCGGAGGTGCCTTTGCGCGGGAGCGTCTCTTCCTCCACGTGACCGAAGCCGACGACGCGGCCTGGAGCCGTACTCTGCTCGAATGCTGGAAGCTGCGGCAAGAGCGCGCGCTATTGATTTTGGCGAATGCCGATGCGCTCGCATCGCAGGCAAACGTCCTCGCACTCGTGGGC
>DASXFZ010000018.1 GCA_036489315.1 Candidatus Cybelea sp. | reverse complement strand
CTCACCCCATTCCGCGACGAGGGCCGCCCTGGAGCCGACGGCTAGAAGGAGACTGCAAAGCGCTATGGCAACGTCCAATCTCTTCTGGAGGCTTTTCGCCCAAACGGGTTCGATCGACGCTTATCTGGCATACCGAAGGCTCCACGCGGCGCCGACGGCAACGTAGTAATCATCCGCGGCTAGATACGCCGCACCGAACGTTAAGCGATTTTCGGAGCGCCCGGTAAGAAAGAACGACCGGGCGTTTTCCTTTTTTAAAAACGATGACGGAACTGCAAAATCAACTTCAAGACGTGCAGCGGCGCTTTGCCGATGCGGTCGAGGCTGCCAACGACGGGCAAGCGCTCGAAAATGTGCGTGTGGCATACCTCGGACGCAGCGGCGAAGTCACGCTGTTGAGGCGCGGCATCGGCAAACTCGCACCGCCGCAGCGGCGCGACGCAGGCATGATCATCAACGACGCCGTCGCGGCGATGGAGCTTGCACTGGGGGCCGCCGGCGAGCGGCTCGAAGAGCGCCGCTTCGAGAGCGAACTCGCGACCTCGATCGACGTGACCTTCCCGGCGATCTCGCAACCCGCCGGTTCCATCCACCCCGTCCGGCGCATCATCGAGCAGAGCTGCGCCTATTTCGTGCGTCACGGATTCGCCGTCGTCATCGGCCCAGAAGTCGAGCCGGACTACTACAACTTCGACGCGCTCAACATTCCCCCCGATCATCCGGCGCGCGAGGGATTCGACTCTTTCTGGCTCAGCGACAAGATGCTGCTCCGGCCGCACACCTCCCCGATGCAGATCCGAACGATGCAGCGCTACGCGCCGCCGATCGCGATCGTCGCGCCGGGCAAGTGCTTTCGGCGCGACGCGGTAGACGCGCGCCATCTCTTCCAGTTCCATCAGGTCGAAGGGCTGCTGGTCGCCGAGGGCATTCATTTCGGCCACCTCAAGGGAATGCTCACCGGGCTCTGCCGCGAGCTTTTCGGGCAAGCACAGCGCGTGCGGTTTCGGCCGTCGTATTTTCCCTTCACCGAACCGAGCGCCGAGGTCGATACCACTTGCCCGAAGTGCAATGGGACGCCGGCCGCGATCCCGTGCAACATGTGCGGCGGCTCGGGCTGGATCGAGCTGGGCGGCTCCGGGATGGTGCATCCCAACGTTCTTCGTGAGGTTGGATACGACCCGGAGCGTTATTCGGGCTGGGCGTTCGGCTTCGGCGTCGAGCGCTTGGGACTCGCGCGGTACGGGGTCGACGACATCCGCCGCTTCGTCAAGAGCGAGATTGAGTTCCTGACGCAGTTGGGCCACTAGCCGTGCGCATTCCAATCAGCTGGCTGCGCGAGTTCGTCTCGCTGCCGCCCGACCCCGCGGCGGTTGCCGACCGGCTGGCAATGCTCGGCTTCCCGGTCGCAGAGATCGTCGAGCGTCCAAAGATTACGGGCGTCGTTGCCGGTCGCATCGCGAGCCTCGCCAAGCACCCCAACGCCGACCGCCTTGTGGTCGCGCAGGTCGACGTTGGCGACGGCGCGCCTTTGACGATCGCGACCGCCGCCACGAATGTGGCCGCCGGTCAAACGATCGCGGTCGCGACCATCGGGGCGCGCCTTCCCGAGCTGACGATCGCACCGCGTACGATGCGCGGCGTCGCATCGGCCGGAATGATGATCTCCGCCGAAGAGCTCGCACTGCCCGGCGAGTGGTTCGAAGACGGCATCATGCAGCTCGAGTCCGACGTCGCGCCCGGGCTCGATGCGGTCGCATTCTTTGGGCTCGACACGGCCGTGCTCGACGTCGAAGTAACGACGAATCGTCCGGACGCGATGTCTGTGATCGGTTTGGCGCGCGAGCTCGCCGCCTCGTACGGCGTTCCGCTCCGCCTGCCGTCATTCGACAATCCGGGAAGCGCAGCCGAGCCGCCTGGAAAAGAGGTATCCGTCGCGCTCGAATCGCCAGATTGCCGGCGTTTCGTCAGCCAGCGCATCGACGGGCTGCGCGTCGGGATTGCGCCGGCGTGGATGCGAATCCGCCTCGCCTTATCGGGGCAGCGACCGATCAACAACGTCGTCGACGTCTCCAACTACGTGATGCTCGAGACGGGGCAACCGCTGCATTTCTACGACGCGGCGAAAATCGCCGGCGGTACGCTGATCGTTCGCGACGCTCGCGAGGGCGAGCGGATCGAGACGCTCGACGGCGTGACGCGCACCCTGAACTCACAAGCGCTGGTTATTGCCGACGCAAAGCAGCCGCTCTGCCTTGCAGGGCTCATGGGCGGAGCTTCCAGTGAAGTCGGCACGGCGACAACCGCCATCGTATTGGAGGCCGCGAACTTTGACGGCCCGCGCATTCGCCGCATGAGCAGCGAGCTGGCGTTGCGCACCGAAGCTTCGTCACATCACGAGAAGTCGCTCCCGCTCGCGTTGACCGACGCCGGGGCCGCACGCGCGGCAACGCTGCTGGCAGGCTTCGGTGCGATCGTGCACGCGCCGCGTGCGTACGGCATCTCCGCGTGGGACGCCGCACAAATTATGCTGCAGGCCGCCGAAGTGGAACGCTTGTTGGGCATGCGCATTCCGGCCGAACGTATCGAACGCCATCTCACCTCCCTCGGGTGTGCCGTGGCGCGTGACGGCGGAACGCTCGTCGTGACGCCGCCGCCCTGGCGCCGCGATCTGAGCATTGCGGCCGACCTCGTCGAAGAAGTCGCACGCATCGAAGGCTACGACCAAATTCCGGCGGTCGTTCCTTCGGTTGCACCGCATGAGATATCCAGTGCGGAGTACGAGCGCGAGAACCAACTCGGCGACGTTCTCCAAGGATTGGGATACCGCGAGATCATCACGCAGTCGCTGCGCAGCGAAGGGACGGTCGAGGTTCGCAATCCGCTCTCCGAAGAGCACCGCTTCCTGCGCG
Organism: Candidatus Cybelea sp.; assembly: GCA_036489315.1. Taxonomy (NCBI): domain Bacteria; kingdom Bacillati; phylum Vulcanimicrobiota; class Vulcanimicrobiia; order Vulcanimicrobiales; family Vulcanimicrobiaceae; genus Candidatus Cybelea; species Candidatus Cybelea sp. Next base: position 35,062 of record DASXFZ010000018.1, on the reverse strand, counting down.
AGTCCCTGCTCCCCGGCGCGCTGGAGTACTTTGCCGAAGCGGCGAGCCCGGCACGCATCTTCGAGATCGGCGAAACCTTCGCAAACGAAGACCCAATCGCCGAACGCTCGATGCTTGCCTTCGGCTTTTCGGCGGATCCAATCGAGGAGCCGGAGTGGCGTGACTCGGAGTTCCTCCGGCTCAAAGGCGATTGCGAAGAATTGCTGCACCGCGTCACCGGACGCATCCCCGCCGTGACTCGCGGCGCGCGCGCGGGCTTCCATCCCGGCAAGACGGCCGTGCTTTCGCTTCACGGGCGCGAGGCCGGCTATCTCGGCAAGATCGATCCTCGCGTGGCGAAGCGCAACGATCTCCGCCGGAATGCGTACTTGTGCATCGTCGACATCCGCGCGCTGCCTCCTTATGAAACTCCCTCGTATTCGCCGCCCTCCAGATATCCGTCGACCTATCGCGACCTGGCGCTGATCGTCGCCATCGACGTCGCTGCCGGCGCGATCGAAGAGGCCGTTTCGACCGAGCTGCGCAGCATCTGCACGAACGTCCGGGTCTTCGACGAATATCGCGGACCACAGATCGGCGAGGGACGCAAGAGCCTTGCGGTACGCGTCACGCTGCAGCGTTTCGACGCGACGATAACCGACGAAGAAGCCGACGCCGCGATCGCGCGGCTGCTCAAGGCGATGCGCGCGCAGTTCGGAGCCGAGATCCGTACGTGATCGGCGGCTTCGCGTGGCCGGACGTCATCATCGTCATCGTCCTCGCTTTCGCAACGTGGAAAGGCTATGCGCGAGGCTTCGTTGCCGAGCTCGGGGGAGCCGTCGCAGTGACGGCTGCGCTCGTGACGCCCTGGTTTTACAACGGAAGCTTGGATTCACAGATCGAGGGGATCACCAAACTCGGGCCCGGCTCGGCACACGTCATCGGCATGTTCGGCACCGGCCTGCTCACCTACGTCGTGGTCCTCTTCATCGCGCGGGTGTTGGGCGGCATCGCCAAACTCCCCATTCTCGGCCTTGGGAACGCGTTGGGCGGCGCGTTCGTCGGTTTTGCGAAAGGTGCCATCCTTCTCTGGCTGATCCTCTTCATCGCGCTCTTCTTTCCGCTCTCGAGCGATATCCGAGCCGATCTGCACCAGTCGAAGTTCGCGCCCTATCTCGTGAGTTACGATCCAACGGTGAACGCAGCGATCCTTTCGACGATTCCCTGGTTCGCACGGCCCTTTCTCATGCCGTACTTCAAGCGACACCACTTGTAAGCTCGGCAAGCGTCGACTCGATCGCATCGAGAGCGGCGGAAAAATCGGCTTCGCTTACCGCCCCCATCGTTCCAAAGCGAATGATTTTTCCCGCCAGCTCTCCCTGACCGCCCGAGAGCACGACGCCGTGTTTCTCGCGCAGCTGCCGCAACAAGAGGGCGGGGTCGACGCCGGCCGGGGGATAGGCCGCAACAACCGTGTCGGAGTGTGCGCCGGCCTGCGAAAACAGCGAAAAGCCCAGCCGCTGCAGCCCCGCGCGCACGTTGCGGGCGTAGCGGGCGTGACGTGCGAACGCGGCCTGCATCCCTTCGGCGTGGTAACGTTCGAGCGCGACATCGAGCGCGAAGAGAATCGAGATCGGTGGCGTCCACGGCGTCTGGCCGATGCGGGCGAACTCCATCGCCAGGCGCAGATCGAAATAGTAGCGGCCCAAGGCCCGATCCGCGACGCGCGTTCGCGCGCGATCGCTCAAGGCAACCGTCGCAATGCCGGGCGGCGCGGCGAAGGCTTTCTGGGACGCCGTCGCAACGGCGTCATAGCCCCACGCATCCATCAAGAACTCCGAGGCGCCCAATCCGCTCACCGAATCGACGAGCGTCAGCGCGCCGTGGGCGCGCAGCATCGGCGCGAGCGCCGCCATGTCGTTCGCAACTCCGGTCGAGGTCTCGTTATGCGTCAGCAGCACGCCGGCAATGCTTCGCTGGGTATCTTCTTCGAGTCGACGGCGAAGGGCTTGCGGATCGAGCGCCGATCCCAGCGGCGTAACGAGCGTCTCGACGATGCAGCCGTAGCCCTGCGCGATCGCTGCAAAGCGCTTGCCGAATCCCCCCACGGGGCACGACAGCAGCCGTTCTCCGGGCGAGAACAGGTTGACGACCGCGGCCTCCATCGCACCCGTTCCAGAGCTGCCGAGCACCGCGATTTCGCCGCTCGTGCCGTAGACGGGGCGCAGCGCGCCGGTCACGCGTTCGAGCAATGCCGCAAACTGCGGGCCGCGATGGTCGATCATCGGCCGCGCCGCCGCTTCGAGAACGGGCTGCGCGACGGTAACGGGGCCGGGAAGGAATAGCAGCTGCTTGAGCATGGATAAGTGACTTCTATGGACGCTGGGGGCATCCGCCTCACCGAACTCTCTTCCTGCGCCGGGTGTGCGGCCAAGCTCGGCGCCGCCGAACTGCGTGCCGTAATGGAGCGCGTTTCGCCGGCGACCGACGCGCGGGTGCTCGTGGGTTACGGCAGCTGCGACGACGCCGGCGTCTACGAGCTGCACGAGGGTCTCGCGCTCGTGCAGACGGTCGACTTCTTTCCACCGATCGTCGACGATCCGTACGATTTCGGGCGCATCGCCGCAACCAACGCGCTCTCGGATGTCTACGCCATGGGAGCGGTTCCCCTCAGCGCGCTCAACATCGCGGCGTTCCCCGAAGATCTCGACCTTGCAATCTTAACCCGCATCCTCGAAGGGGGCTCGCGCGTCGCGCGCGATGCGGGCGTCGCAATACTCGGCGGGCACACGATCAAAGATGCGGAGCCGAAGTACGGTATGGCGGTGACCGGCGTCGTCGATCCGCGGCGCGTTATCACCAACGCGGGCGCCATGCCCGGCGACGTCCTCGTGCTGACCAAACCGTTGGGTACCGGGATTCTAACGACGGCCCTGCGGCGCGATGCGATCGCGCCGGCCGATCTCGCCCAGGCGATCGCCGTCATGACGACTCGCAACGAGGGCGGCGCGCTCGCCATGCAGGCTACGGGGGTGAGTGCGGCGACCGACGTCACCGGCTTCGGACTGCTCGGTCATGCCGAGAATATGGCGCGGGCCTCGAACGCAGGCCTGCTGATTCGCGCGGACGCGGTGCCGCTCATGAAAGGCGTGATCGAGCTGATCGAGCGCGGCCTCGTGCCCGGCGGAACGCGCAACAACGCGCAAACGCACGCCGCTTTTACCGAGTTTGCCCCATCGGTTCCAGCCAGCGTGCGTGTCGCGCTCTCCGACGCACAGACGTCGGGAGGTTTGTTGATAGCCCTGCGGCCCGAACGGCTCGCCCGTCTGCTCGAGGAGCTGCGCGCGCGCGACGTAACCGGCGCGGTCATCGGTGAAGTCCGCGCCGGATCCGGAATCGAGGTTATCGCTTGACTTTGCGCTTGCGCTCCGGCGCGCGTTTGCTGACGATGCCGTTGCGGCGTTTGGTTTGGGCCGCGCGCCGAAGCGGCACGACGTTATTGGTCTTGGCGTGATCGGCCCCTAACGGCACCGGCGATATCACGCGCTTGCCCAGCGCGTGGTGGAGCACTTCCGAGAGCTCGTCTACCGGAACGAAGGTCATGCTTTCGCGGACCTCTTTGGGGATATCATCGAGATCCGCTTCGTTGCGCCGCGGCAGGAGAATCTTGCCGATTCCGGCGCGGCGCGCGCCCAGGACCTTCTCTTTGATTCCGCCGATCGGCAAGATCTGACCGGTCAGCGTTATCTCGCCGGTCATCGCGAGGTTGGGATCGGCTTTCAAGCCCGTCAGCATCGAGGCGATCGAGGTCACCAGCGCGATGCCGGCCGAGGGACCATCCTTCGGCGTCGCGCCCGTCGGGACGTGAATGTGAATGTCGTGCTTCGCGAAGTAATCGTCCGGCAGGCCGAGCTCCGCAGAGCGCGAGCGCAGGAACGAGACCGCAGCCTGCGCGCTCTCCTTCATGACGTCGCCGAGCTGTCCGGTCAGCACGAGTTTACCCGTGCCCGGCATCGCCTGCGTTTCGATGAAGAGGATGTCGCCGCCGACCGGCGTCCAGAACATTCCCGTCGCGACGCCGATGGAGGCGACCCGTTTGCGTACCTCGTTGAAGAAGCGGGGCCGGCCGAGGTACTCGACCAAATTCTCGGGCTTGACGCGAGCTTTGTAGCGCGCGTGCTCCGCAATCTTCCGGGCGATCTTGCGAAAGACCGTGCCGATCTCGCGTTCCAGGTTGCGAACGCCGGCCTCGCGCGTGTAGTCGTTGATGATCGCGCGAATCGTTTGATCGCTGATCTGCGCCTGGCTGTCGCGCAGGCCATTGGTCTGCCGCTGCTTTTTGAGCAGGTAGCGCTTGGCGATCTGCAGCTTTTCGAACTCGGTATAGCCCGAGAGCGTGATGATCTCCATGCGGTCCCGCAACGGCGGCGAGATCGTGTCGAGCGTGTTCGCGGTGCAGATGAAGAGCACTTGCGAGAGGTCGAACGGGAGGTCGAGGTAGTGATCCCGGAAGTTGTTGTTCTGTTCGGGATCGAGTACTTCGAGCAGCGCCGACTGCGGGTCGCCGCGAAAATCGGCGCCGACCTTGTCGATCTCGTCGATCATCATCACGGGGTTGCGCGTGCCGGCATCGCGGATGGCGCGGACGATCGTGCCCGGCATCGCACCGATGTACGTACGGCGATGCCCGCGGATCTCGGCTTCGTCGCGAACGCCGCCGACCGAGAGGCGCACGAACTTGCGCCCCATCGCGCGCGCGATCGACTGCCCCAGTGAAGTCTTACCGACGCCCGGCGGACCCACGAAGCACAGAATCGGACCGGTGAGTTTTTTCTTGAGCTTGCCGACGGCGAGATACTCGACGATCCGGTCCTTGATCTTGTCGAGATCGTAGTGATCCTCGTCGAGCACCGCTCGCGCCGTGACGATATCGATGTGGTCGGTCGTCTCTTCCTTCCAGGGCAGCGTGACCAGCCAGTCGAGATAGGTGCGGATAACGCTGTATTCGGGGCTCGCCTGCGGGACTTTCGAGAGTCGATCCAGCTCGCGATCTGCCGCTTTCTTCACGTCCTCGGGCATCGAGGCAGCGTCGATCTTCGTGCGCAGCTCGTTGGTTTCGGCTTGCTGCGGATCGACTTCCCCGAGTTCTTCTTGAATGGCGCGAAGCTGCTGGCGCAGATAGAACTCGCGCTGATTCTTTTCCATCTCTCGCTGGATGTCGCTCTGAATTTTGTGACCGAGCTCGACGACCTCCAGTTCCTTCGTGAGCAGCAGCGTCAGCTTGCGCATGCGCTTAGCGGTATCGCGCTCCTCGAGCAGCGCCTGACGGTCGGCGGTTTCGAGCCGCATCGTCGACGCGACGAAGTAGGTCAGCACCACCGGGTCGGTGATGTTCGCCACCTCCATCTCCATCTCGCGCGGCGCTTGCGGCAGGTAGGAGAGCAGTTTCTGGAAGAGCCCAGCAAGGTTGCGCTGCATCGCGACGAGCTCTTCGTTCTCGACCGTCGTGTCGGGCAGCTCGGTATAGGCCGCAACCATGTAGGGCGCGACCTGCGTGAACTGCTCGATCCGGAAGACCTGCTGCCCGGCGACGATGCAACGCAGCGTGCCGTCGGGAACCTTCAGCATCTTTTGGATGACCCCGATCGTACCGACGTGTTGAATGTCGTCGGGCCCGGGGTCTTCGATCTCGCGATCGCGCAGGACGGTCAGCCCGATCGGTTTGCCTTCGCGTAAAGCCTCCTCGACCAGCTGAATGCCCGACTTTTTGACGACCGCGAGCGGAATAACGGTATGCGGAAAGAGTACGGCCTCTTGAAGCGGCAGGATGCCGATCAAATTGGCGGGGGCGATATTTTGATTCGTTTTCTGAGCCATTACAGTTAGGAATGCGTCCTTTTGACCAAGATGTGAAGTTCCGTTCGTGCGGTCGGCAGGTAGGCCGTTGCGGCAATCGGTGCCAAGACGACCAGGAAGCCATCCTCGTACGATGCGACGATGCGCTCGTACTCAATCGCTACTGGGAGCGGGATCCGCTTGACGAAGTCGCCGTTGGCGATCTCCTTTTGCACGAACGAACCGCGCCGCAGACGAGCCGCTTCGCACCGGCGGCCGCCGATGACGAGGCTGCGCTCGTCGAAGACGACGCGCAGGCTCTCGGGGTCGGCGCCGGCGACCTCGACGACCACGACCAGCCGGCGCTGCTCTTCGTCGACGAAGACGTCGGCGTTGGGTGCGAAGGCCCCGAGGCGAGGCCGGGCAACGAACTCCATTCGGCTCACAACACCCTATTTTAGCACTCGGATGCGCTGAGTGCTATCGCCCGCTCGGCAAGCAGGGGGAGCCTAGGTCCTACAGGCTGGGGTCGGCCAGCGGCCGGCCGGCCGGCCAGGCGACGCACGAAAGGAGCGCGACTCGCAGCGGCCGCATCGCATCCGGCGGGATCGAGACGCGGAAGAACTGGGGGTACTTGGTAGCCACGCCGTACTCGGTCTGCGGTGGAAACTTGGTGTCCTTCACACCGGGCGTGCGCGTCGACGCCAGCAGCTCATTGATCTCGGTCGCATTCGCCGGCGAGGTGAAGTTGGGGGTGCGCTCGCCGAGCCACGTACCGCCGTCCTGAGTCGTATAGACAAAGCCGATCACCTGGCCCTGCGTCATCGTGGCCGTCGAGACGACCTCGTCGATCCGCACGATCTGCATTCCGCGAGAGACAGGCTTCTGTAGGACTTTGGGCACCGGACGCGGTGAATCTAAGCACGCGCCGCTTTCGAGCGGCGGCTGCATTGACTGGGCCGCCGGGGGCCCCTGCGGAGGAGCTTGCGCCACCATGTTGTTCAAGGCTGCGAACAGGAACGTAACGATTGCCAGCATGAGTCGGCTCTTCGCTGCGATGCGGACATTCCCCCGATGATTGCCGGCCGCGCGAAGCTCGCGCGCCGCTTGGGCGGACGCGACGCCGTGCTGATCGTGATGGGCGGCATCGTCGGTTCGGGCATCTTCATGAACCCGTCGGTCGTCGCCAGAATCGTCGGCAGCGGCGGCCTCGTGATGGCGGTATGGATTGCGGGCGGAGCGATCGCGCTGCTCGGTGCAGGCGTCTTCGCCGAACTCGCGGCGCGCCGTCCCCACGACGGAGGCCAGTACGCCTATCTACGCGATGCCTTTCATCCGGCGCTCGCGTTCATCTTCGGCTGGACGCTGCTGCTCGTTTCGCAGAGCGGTGGGATGGCGGCCGCGGCCGTAACGTTCGCCAATTATTTCGCACCGCTGACCGGCTTCCAAGGCTCCCACGCGCAAATCACGGCGATTGCGGTCGCCGCGATCGCCGTCTTCACCGCCATCAATGCGCTGGGCGTTCGTTCCGGCACGACGACGCAGAATCTCTTCATGGTCGCAAAAATCTTGGCGATCGCCGGTTTTGCGGTGATCGGGCTTTTCGTCGTCCACGCGCCGGCGGCGCTGACCGCCGCCGCGCCGCAGATCGCAGGGAGCACGCTCGCCGTCATCGGGCTCGCGATGGTGCCCGTGCTCTTCGCCTATAGCGGTTGGCAGACGTCGAGCTTCATGACCGCCGAGCTGCACCAGCCGCAGCGCACGCTCGCACGAGGCATGATCGTCGGCGTCATCATCGTCGTCCTGCTGTACATCGCCGTAAACGCGACCTGTCTAAGAGCGCTGGGCATCGGCGGTTTGGCTGCGACGAACACGCCGGCATCCGACGTCGCTCGGCTTGCGTTCGGGCCGGTCGGCCTGCGCGTGATGGCGATCGTCATCGCGCTCTCGACGCTGGGATTCTTGAGCAATCAGATTCTGACGTCGCCGCGCGTCTACTTTCAGATGGCCGCCGATGGAACGTTCTTCAAGCAGCTGGCCCGGGTGAACTCCCGCACGCACGCGCCCGTCATCGCTATCGTGCTGCAAGGCCTCGTCGCGATCGTCATCTCGGTGAGCGGCCGGTACGATCAGATCCTCACCTACGTTACCTGCAACGACTACATCTTCTTCGGGTTGTGCGCCATCGCGCTGCTGATCTTCCGCAATCGCGATGCGCGCGACGGACCGGCCGCGGCGCCCTCATTTCGAATGCCCGGGCAGCCATTCACGACGCTGCTCTTTTTGGCGGTCGCGTGGAGCGTCGTCGGCGATTCGATGTGGAAGTCGCCGCTGGAAACCTCGGTCGGAATCGCCATACTGATAAGCGGCCTACCCGTCTATTGGCTCTTCTCGCGCCGCAAGGCAGGCGCCGCGAACGCTTACGGAACGGGCGAAGCCGGCTAAAGGGCAGCCGCGATCCGCGCCAGCGCTTCGCTTGCGGAACTGCGCAAAACGCAGTCGACACCCGTGCTGATCGCGGTCTCCTCCGGATTGATCTCGGCAACGAACGCGCCCGAGTTGTAGCTGGTCGCTAGGGCGGCCGCAGGATACACGACGGCGCTGGTCCCGATCACGAGAATGACGCCGGCGCGTGAAGCCGCTTCTCGAGCTCGCCACCAAGCTTGCGGGGGAAGCGGTTCACCGAACCAAACGATGTTCGGCCGCATCATCCCGCCGCAGGAGTGACGGATCCGATCGAGCGGCAGACCTCCAGCATCGAGAGCTTGCCGCGCACCGCAATGGGTGCAGCGCGCTTCGCGCAAGTCGCCGTGGAGCTCGACGACTCGCTGCGATCCGGCGCGAAAATGCAGCGAGTCGACGTTTTGCGTTGCCAGCGTAAAGTCTGGGAGCTTGCGCTCGAGCCGCGCGAGCGCTGCGTGCGCAGCGTTGGGCTCTGCGTTTTGATGCGCGGCCTTTCGCTCGTTGTACCAGGTCCAGACCAGCTCTGGATCGCGGGCGAAACCTTCCGCCGAAGCCAGCTCCTCGACGCGGTGCGTTCGCCACAGGCCGCCGATTCCGCGAAACGTCGGCAACCCGCTCTCCGCGGAGATACCCGAACCGGTGAGGACGAAGACCGAGGACGCGCCGCGCAGCGCCGCTACGAGCCGTTCCATTACGGCGTTCTGACCGAGATTCGATGATGGAGTCTGCCGAACGCGATGTAGTGACGCAGCGGAATCCTCGCGGCCGCCGAGTGGCGCAGACCGAAGACCGCCGCCGCGATCATCGCGACGCCGGCGAGAACCGAGACCCAAAACGACGCCTGCAAGCCGCCGGCAAGCGCCGCAACCGGCGTCGCACCCGCGGCCTCCAGCGCATTGCTGCGCAGTTGTTCGGCGGCCGCGCCGAGCGCCACGCCGAAGCCGATGCCGAGCTGCAGCGCGAAGCTCAGCACCGCCGACGCGCTTCCTTCATCCGCATCCTCGACGTGCGCCAAGCCCGCAATCATACCGCTCTGATAGGCCAGCATGCCGCCGAATCCGCCGATGCAGGTGGCCGCAAAAATACTGCTCCAGTAGGAGGAGTGCGGCTGCATCGTCAGCAGAATCGCTTCGCCTGCGATCATCAGGATACCGGTGACGATGCACATCGTTCGCACTCCGATCGCGCGCGCGATCGGTATCGTCAACGGCGCGGCGACGAACGAGACCAGCAGCGCCGAGGGGAGAAAGGCAAGCCCCGCGAAGAGCGGCTCGTACCCCGAAACGCGCTGAACGTAGACCGACGCAAAAATCAGGATGCCCGCGTACGATAGCGGCTGCAGCAAAACGACCGAGGCACCGGAGAGCAGATCCGGGTAACGAAAGAGCCGCGCAGGAAGAATCGGTTCGGCGGCGCGGCGTTCCGTCAAGGCGAACGCCGCAGAGAGCGCGATCGTCAGTGCAATTCCTGCGAGCGTCTGCCACGAGCCGAGTCCCCGATCGGGAATCGATTCGATCGTATACACGAACGTTACTAGCGACGCGGTAAGCAAGATGGCGCCGGAGACGTCGAGCTTCGCGCTCATGCCGACGCCGCGATCGCGCGGCAGCATCGAAGGGGCCACCGCTAGAATAGCGAGCGCCACGGGCACGTTTACGTACAGGACCGACCGCCAGCCGAGATACTGTACGAGGACGCCCCCGAAGAGCATTCCCGCCGCAATGCCCAGGCTTCCGATCGTTCCCCAGAGCGCTACCGCACGCGAACGTTCCTCACCGGAAGGAAACATCGAGAGAACGATGGAGAGCGCGGCCGGATTGACGAGCGCGGCGCCGAGCCCTTGCATGGCGCGCATCGCGATCAGAAACGCTCCAGTCGTCGCCAGGCCGCCGAGAAAAGATGCCACGGTAAAGAGCACGAGCCCCGCGATGAAGAAACGAAATCGCCCGAAGAGGTCGGAGCAGCGTCCCGTCAGCATCAGAAATCCGGCGAGAAAAATCGCGTAGGTGCTCACGATCCACTGACCCTGTGACGCGCGCATGCCCAGCTCGCGCTCGATCGACGGCAGCGCGATGCTCACGATCGAGAAGTCGACGAGCAGCATGAAAAAGGTCGCGCTCAACAACGTGAATGCGACCCAAACGCGCGGGATGCCGCGCATCGCTGCCACGTTTACGGCGAGGACTTTACCTTAGCGAGAAAGCTGTAGAAGCGGCCGCCGATCGTCGCCGTGCCGGAGATCTCCCCGTTTCCCGCGAGCGTTCCGCGCACGGTGAAACCGCCCGATGCCCGAAAATCCAGGGTGACGTGGCCCTGACTGACGCCTCCGCTCACGTTGATCGTGCGCCCGTAGAGCGGATCGGGCCGAACCGACTCGGCGAGATACGTACCGCTGACGATGCCGTCGTTAAATTTGAGCTTCAGCGTGCCCGAATACGGAACGCCCTGCCGGCCGAACGTCGGCTGATACGCGGCGACGTACGTAGCCTGCCAAACCCGCCCGTGCTCGACCGCCGCGAACGCCGGCTCGAGGGCCGCCGCGTAGAGAAGCGCCGTTAGCGCGGCAATCGGTGCTTTCACGTTCTCAGGTCTCCGTTAGGGGACGCATCATTTTGTCCCAGTCCTCGCGCCCGATGCGCAGCGTCTCTTCGTCGAGCGTCGCGAGCGGCTGCTTCACCATATGCTCGCGCGCGCAGAGATCTTGCTGGTGCGTATCGACATACAGCAGCCCGGTGACGAACTCGCCCCGCTCGCGCGACTCATGGATCGTTCTCAAGGCGCTCGATTCGTCGGTTGGATCGTAGTCGACGTCGAGCTTGCGCAGCAGCACGTGCGCGCCGTCTTCCAGTTCGACGTCGCGGACCGTGCCGGGCTCGTAGTCGACGGTGATCTCGCGGCCGCCGGCGATGTAGTCGGCCGTGTGGAGAACGATGTCGTGCTCCTTGACGTAGGCGTAACTCTTGGTCGAGCCCACGTGGTCGTTGAACGTCACGCAGGGACTGATGACGTCGAGAATGGCCGTCCCGCGGTGCGAGAACGCGGCCTGCAGCAGCGGTACGAGCTGCTTGCCGTCACCCGAGAAAGAGCGGGCGACGAAAGTTGCACCGAGCTCGATCGCCAGACCGCAGACGTCGATCGTCGAGTACTCGTTGGCCTTACCGCCTTTCTGCGTGGAGCCGACGTCGGCGGTCGCGGAGAACTGGCCTTTGGTCAGCCCGTAGCAGCCGTTGTTCTCGACGATATACGTGCAGTCGACGTTGCGCCGAATCATGTGACAGTACTGACCGAGTCCGATGCTCGCGGTATCGCCGTCGCCGCTGATGCCGAGCACGACCAGCTCCCGGTTCGCGAGCTTCGCCCCGGTTGCCGCCGACGGCATGCGGCCGTGCAGGCCGTTGAAGCCGTGCGCCTGTTCGACGAAGTAGGCCGGCGTCTTCGACGAGCAGCCGATGCCGCTCATCTTTGCCAGCTTATGCGGCTCGACGCCGTACTCGTAGAGCGCTTTGATCAGATGATTGGTGATCGAGTTGTGCCCGCACCCGGCGCAGAGCGTCGTCGGAAGCCCTTTGTAGACTTCCCGTGCGAGGCCGATGATATTGAGGTTAGCCGTCATTACTTTACCTTGTCATCCTGAGCATGTCGAAGGATCACTCCGCGACCACCGCCGGCTCGCGCTGCTCCGCCAACAGCGGGTCGATGATAGCATGGGCGTCGATGGGTACGCCGTTGTAGTGGCGTATCGATTGCAGTCGCCCGATGAGGTACGTTGGAAGTTCGGTGCGCAGAATTCCGTAGAGCTGCCCGTCGCGGTTCTGCTCGACGACGTACACGCGGTCGTGACGCTTTATGAAGGCGGCCACCTCCGGAGGGAGCGGAAGCGCGCGCACCCGCAGGTAGTTGACTTCGACGCCGGCATCGCGCAGGAAATCGCGGGCTTCGACGACGGCGTGATGAGTCGTGCCGTACGCGAGGATCGCGACCTTCGTGCTCTTTTTCTCCGAGACGACCGGGGGCGGCACCGCCGTTCGTGCGGTCTCCGTTTTGCGGTTGAGGCGATCGAGATTGCGCTCCCACACGTCGGGCATCTCGGAATAACGGGCCTCTTCGTCGTGGCCGGTTCCGCGAGTAAAGAATCCGGCCGCAGGATGGTTCGTCCCCGGAAGCGTGCGGTAGCCGATACCGTCTTTGTCGACGTCCCGGTACCGGCCCCAAGACTTCATCGAGGCCAAGTCGTCGGCGCCAAGCACCTTCCCGCGATCGAATGAACCCTCGGGATACTGCAGCGGCGGCGTGAGCCAGGGGTTCATTCCGAGATCGAGGTCGCTGAGCACGAAGACGGGAGTCTGAAAGCGCTCCGCCAGATCGAAGGCCGCCATCGCAAACTCGTACGCCTCGGCGACGGTGGCGGGCAACAGCACGATGTGTTTGGTGTCGCCGTGCGAGAGCGTATAGGCGAACGCGAGGTCGCCCTGCATCGTCCGCGTCGGCAGGCCGGTTGACGGCCCGGCGCGCTGCACGTCGAAGATCACGCCCGGCACCTCGGCAAAATACCCGTAACCAGCGTACTCGGCCATCAGCGAGATCCCGGGACCCGAGGTCGACGTCATCGCGCGCGCTCCCGCCCAACCCGCACCGAAGACAATGCCGGCGGCGGCGAGCTCGTCCTCTGCCTGCACGACGGCGACGCTGCGATTGCCGGTCTGCGGATCGACGCGGTAGCGATCGCAGTACTGGATGAAGTATTCGCAGAGCGACGACGACGGCGTGATCGGATACCAGGCCGCAACCGTGCAGCCGCCCATGACGCAGCCGAGCGCGGCGGCGCGGTTGCCCTCCATGAACAGCAGGCCGTCGATCTTGCCGCTCATCGGCACGACGCGCCAGGGATCGTGCTTTTCCAGATTCTGCTGCACGTAGTCGACGCCGATGCGCACGGCGGACATATTGAGCTCGACCGCCGCAGCCTTTGAGCGAAACTGCGTACGCAGCGCTTCTTCGATCGTCGACAGCGGAATCTCGAGCAGCTGCGCCACCACGCCGACGTAGATCATATTCATCAAGTACTTGCGCAGGTCGCCCTTATCCGCGAAGTGCTCCTTCGCGAGTGCCGTAAACGGCACGGCGTAGTAGCTGAGATCCTCGCGCAGCGTGTCGCCCTTGCACGGAAACACTTCTTCATGCACGACGGCACCACCGGACTTCACGCCGCCGACGTCCTGCTGCCACGTCGCGGCGTTGAGCGCCACCAGTACGTCGAAGTGGCGCGCGCGGCACTGGTAACCCAGCGCGCTGATGCGCACGTCGAACCAGGTCGGCAAGCCTTCGATATTCGACGGGAAGACGTTCTTGGGAGCCACGGGGATTCCGAGGCGCGCGATGGCGTTGGTCAACACGAGATTGGAGGATTGGCTTCCCGAGCCGTTGACCGTCGCTACCCTAATTGTAAAGTCGTTTACGGCGCGAGCAGGCATATAGATGGAGTTATCCGTCGTGACGGTGCGGCCTTCTCCAGACGAGCGAGCCGCCGGAGGAGATGGAGCCGGGCCCCGGGGGCCGAAGGGGCCAGACGCTGCCCGCTCTTACGCTTTAAGGTAACTCAATGCTCGCACTCTCGCACGTCATTCTTCACGTCGGCCTCTGCAGCTCGATTGCTCGGGCGCCTGCCGGCGCAACGATCGCGCTGCACCTTCGTCTGACCGACCGCGCCGGACGGCGGATGCTCGACCGCGTCTACCATTTCGAGCGCGGCGACGAAGCGGAGAGCATCGTCGAATTCGACAGCTCCTTCGGCATGTACCGCATCGATCTCGCCACGGAGAAGTACCGCTGTTCCGCCAGCGACTATCTGTTCTTCATCTCAGGTCACGATCGCGCGATCACCGAGCCGCTCTACGACGCTCCCGCGCCGCCGCCGCGGACGCCGCTGATCCTCTCGGGGACGGCGCCGCAATCGTTTCTCTACGTGCAGCCCACGTTCGTCCTTTTCGATAAAGCCGCGGTCAGCTGCAAGAAACCGATCGCGCAGCCGCTCTCTGAAGACATCCGGGTCGAAAACGACCAAGATGCCTACTACGTATGGCTCTATCCCAACCCGCAGAGCGCGCCTTCGTCACAGCAGCTCGCGATGCGGCTAAAGACGCCGACGCACCAGTATCATTATGTCCGCCTCCCGGTTCCATTTCCGGTGCCGTGGACGGGCTGGCCGTCGAGCATCCAGTTCAACGTGACCGAAGACATGGTCGATGGACTCGCCGGCGAAACTACCGACACGCTTCTCTGTCCGAAACTCTGGGAAACCTCGGCCGGCTAAGAGTGTAGTCCCTTACACTGGGCGCGTGGTAAACGCTGAACGAAACCGTTCTCGCGTTCTGAGTTGCTTTCCGGGATGTCAGCGGCCCGACGAAACCTTGAAGATCAGGTCGTCGATAGAAGGCAGGTCCTCGGGGGAGGCCTTAGGCGCACCCTTCACTATGCCATAATCCGAGCGAGCACGTGTCTCGGAGCCAGGGCTAACCTGAAGGCTATCCGCCAGGCCTTGGAAGAACCTGGCTAGCGCTTCTAGGAACGGATTCTGCTGACGTGGGGGCGCTGCCATGACCTTTAGATTCTACAACTTTGGCTACAGTGCCCACTAAAAAGAGGCCCGGCGTTTTTCGCCCGGGCCTCTTTGCGTTCGTGTTATCCCTGAGCGCGCCGCGTTAGCGGCGCAGTCGAAGGATTACATCATGTCGTAGCCGCCCATGCCGCCGCCGGGTGCTCCGACGGCCTCTTTCTTCGGCTCGGGCTTGTCGGCAACGAGCGTTTCGGTGGTGAGAATCATCGCGCCGATCGACGCCGCGTTCTGCAGCGCCGCGCGAGTGACTTTCAACGGCTCGACGATGCCGGCTGTGAACATATCGACGACTTCTCCGCTCATCGCGTCGAAGCCGTACGGCGCGCTCTTCGTGCGAACCGCGTTCACCTGGACCGAACCTTCGAAGCCGGCGTTGTCGGCGATTTGACGGGCCGGCTCTTCGAGCGCTTTGCGCACGATGTTGATGCCGATCTTTTCGTCGACCCACGTGCCGCTATGGCCGTTTGCCTTGGGAGGCTCGTACTTATCGATCGCCTTGATCGCGTGCAGCAGCGAGGCGCCGCCGCCGGGGATCATGCCCTCTTGGACGGCCGCACGGGTCGCCGAGAGCGCATCCTCGATGCGATGCTTCTTCTCTTTGAGCTCCGTCTCGGTTGCCGCGCCGACCTGGATGACGGCGACGCCGCCGGAGAGCTTTGCGAGGCGCTCCTGGAGCTTCTCGCGATCGAAGTCCGAATCGGTCTCTTCGATCTGCTTTTTGATCATCTCGATGCGGCCCTTGATCGCATCCTGCTTGCCGGCGCCGTCGACGATCGTCGTCTCTTCCTTCGTTACCTTGACGCGCTTGGCGCGGCCGAGCTGTTCGGGGGTTACCTTATCGAGCTTGAGCCCGAGCTCTTCGGAGATGACCGTCGCGCCGGTCAGTGTGGCGATATCCTTGAGCATCTCTTTGCGGCGGTCGCCGAAGCCCGGTGCCTTAACCGCAACGGATGTGAAAGTACCGCGCAGCTTGTTCACGACGAGCGTCGCAAGGGCTTCACCCTCGACGTCTTCGGCGATGATCAGGAGCGGCTTCTGGACCTGAACGACCTTCTCGAGCAGGGGCAGGATGTCGGCGATGGCCGAGATCTTGCGCTCGGTAACGAGGATGAACGGATCGTCGAGCGAGGCTTCCATGCGCTCCGAGTCGGTGACCATGTACGGCGAGATGTAGCCCTTATCGAACTGCATGCCGTCTTTGGTCTCGACCTCGGTCTTGATCGTCCGCGACTCCTCGACGGTGATCACGCCGTCCTTGCCGACCTTCTCCATCGCATCGGCGATGAACTCGCCGATCTCCGGGTCGTTGGCCGAGATCGACGCGACCTGCGCGATCTTTTCCTTGGAATCGACATCCTTCTTGAACGACTCCATCTCTTTGACGGCAATCTGGACGCCTTTTTCGATGCCGTGTTTGATCAGCAGCGGATTGCTGCCGGCCGTGACGTTGCGCAGACCTTCGCGGATGATCGCCTGGGCGAGCACCGTGGCGGTGGTCGTGCCGTCGCCGGCGACGTCGTTGGTCTTCGAGGCGACTTCCTTGACGAGCTGGGCCCCCATGTTTTCGAACACGTCGGGCAGCTCGATCTCTTTGGCGATGGTCACGCCGTCGTTGGTGATCGTCGGCGAACCGAACTTCTTGTCGAGCACGACGTTGCGGCCCTTGGGACCGAGCGTCACCTTCACGGCATCGGCGAGGATGTTCGCACCGCGCTCGAGCGCGCGTCGCGCGCTTTCATCAAATACGAGTTGCTTTGCAGCCATTTAAAACGTTGAACTCCTTAGACGCCGGCCGGCACTTTGTCGACGATGGCGAGAATGTCTTTTTCGGGGATGATGAGGTACTCGGTACCATCGATCTTAACTTCGCTACCGGAATATTTGCGGTAGAGCACACGATCGCCGACCTTGACATGCATGTCTAGCTTCGTGCCTTTATCGGTTACTCGGCCGGAGCCGACCGCACGGATCATGCCCTCCTGGGGCTTCTCCTTGGCGGTGTCGGGTAGAAACACGCCGCCGGTCGTCTTGTCGTCCTGTTCGATGTGCTCGACAACGACGTTGTCGAACAGGGGCTTGAGATTCACGTAGACCTCCACAGGTTGGGTTACTTCGCAACACAAGTTAGCACTCTCAGCGCAAGAGCGCTAGCCGTGCTATGTTAGCAGAGTCTCGGAAGGAGTGCAAGCGTCAAAGTGGGCGAAAGCAGCGGCTGGCATGATCGGTAGAATTGCGGTCTCGCTGGGCGCCATCCGCCATAACGCAGAGCTCCTCGGCCGGCTTGTCTCCCCCGCCAAAGCCGCCTTCGTGGTCAAAGGAAACGCCTACGGCCACGGCCTTCTGCCCGTCGCCGCCGCGGTCGAAAGCGCGGCTGCCCGCATCTGCGTCTACACTGCGGTGGAGGCGCTCGCCTTGCGCGCCGGCGGCGTCACGGCGCCGATCCTCGTGATGGGCCCGGTGCCCAAAGACTTGCTGGCTGAAGCAGTCGCCGCCGGTCTCGAGGTGGCGCTTTGGGACCCCCGCAGCTTTGCAAGGCGGCTAGCGGAAGCGGCCGAGAAGCAGCATCGTCGGGCCGGCGTTCATTTGAAAGTCAATACGGACCTCAACCGCTTGGGAATCGATTCGACGCTGGTGCGCGGTGCGATCGAGGGGCTCGGCGGCCTGCCCCAAATTGCGCTTGCCGGGGTTTTCTCGCATCTCGCGGCCGCCGAGGAGATCGACTCCCCCTACACAATCCGCCAGCTCGAAGCGTTTGGGCAGGCGCTCGCGGAGAGCGAACCGTTGCTCGAAGCGCGCCGGCTAAAGCCGCTTCGTCACATCGCCGCCTCGGCCGCTGGGATGCTCTGGCCCTGGACCCGTCTGGACATGGTACGTTTTGGGATTGCACTCTACGGTTTGATGCCCTCGCCGCAGACCGCCGAGGCGCTGGAAGCGCAGCCGCCCGATCTTCGTGCGGCGCTGACGTATTCCAGCGAACTCGTGGTGGTCCGAACCGTGGCGGCCGGAGCCTCGGTCGGCTACGGCGGCACCTTTCACGCCCCCCGTGAGATGCGGATCGGCGTCCTTCCGGCCGGTTACGCCGACGGGATCCCGCGCGCGCTCTCGAACCGCGGCGCCTTCGCCTGCGACGGCGCGCTTTGCCCGATCGTCGGAAGGGTCGCGATGAACATGACGCAGATCGATCTCACCGACGCGCCGCGGGCGCGCGTCGGATCGACCGTTACGCTCATTGGCCGTGACGGTGACGCAGTGGTGAGCGCGGACGACTGGGCGCGATGGGCAGAGACGATCAACTACGAGATCGTAACGCGGCTGCCGAGCGAACTGCCGCGCGTCTACGTCGACTAGGCAGCCGCCTAGGCGACGGCGGCGATCGCCGATCGCAGGTCGAGCGTCTGCGCGTAGAGCGCGCTGCCGACGATGCACGAGTCGATCGCCGGCGGAGCCGCTTCTTTCAAGGTTCGCAGATCGTCGATGTTTCGCGCACCGCCGCTCGCGGTCACTTTGACCGGTGCGGCGTTCGCGACGGCCGTAAGCGCCTCGATATCGTAGCCCTCGCCCATTCCGTCGCGCCGAATCTCGGTAAAGATGATTCGCAAAATCCCCCACTGCGCGACGCGGCGCACCAGCGCATCGCGATCGACCGGCGTGCGTTCCTGCCAGCCGTGCGTCGCGACCTGAGTTCCGCGAACGTCGATGCCGGCGATGACGCGCCCGGGGAAGCGGCTGACGATGTGTCGTGCCAGCCGCTCGTCTTCGACTAAGAGCGTGCCGAGGATGATTTCGCGAGCGCCCGCCGCAAATGCGTTCTCCGCGTGCTTGACGGCGCGCAGGCCGCCGCCGGTTTGAACCGGGACGTCGACGGCTTTGCAGATGCGCTCGACCGCCGCGAGATTCTCGCCGGAGCCGAACGCGCCGTCGAGGTCGATGACGTGCAGCCGTTGCGCACCCTGCGCGACGAACGCACGCGCGCGCTCAGCGGGATCGCCGTCGTAGACCGTTTCGGTCGTCGGATCGCCCTGGCGCATGCGAACGCACTTGCCCCCGCGTAAGTCGATTGCAGGCACGACGAGCATCCCCGCGCGCCGCCCTAGCCGGTCGTGCCGTTCGTGCGTTTTTCGATCGGCACGTACGGGCCGGTCGCTGGACCGTCGTAGGTAGCTTGCGGACGAATCAAACGATTGTCGGCCAACTGCTCGAGGATGTGTCCCGTCCAACCGGCGATACGTCCGCAGGCAAAGAGGCAGGTAAATTCGTCACCCGGAATACCGAGATCGGCGAGCACCGGTGCGGTGTAAAAGTCGACGTTCGCATAGATCGTGTTGCCGGGCTTCTTCTCTTGAAGCACCTTTCGGCTCGCTTCTTCGATTTCGTGCGCGGTTTCGTACCACCGTTGCTCACCGCCGACGTGCTGCGAGAGTTCCTTGGCGATCGCCTCCAAATGTTTAGCCCGCGGATCGCGTACCTTGTATTCGCGGTGTCCCATGCCCATGATGCGTTGACCGCGGTCGAGGATTCCGCGCACGTACGCCTCGGCGTTCTCGGGAGCCTTCACCTCGGACAGCGTGCGAAACGCCGCGCTCGCCGCGCCGCCGTGCAGGTCGCCCTGGAGCGTCGCCAGCGCTGCGGTCACCGACGCGTACATGTCGGCGCGGGTCGACGCGGCCACTCTTGCCGCAAAGGTCGACGCGTTGAACGAGTGGTCCGCGAGCAGCACCAGATAGGTGTCGATCGCATCTTCCTCGAGCGCGTGCGGGACCTTGCCCGTTCGCATGTAGAGAAAGTTTCCGGCCTGCGAGAGGTCGGGGCGCGGGCCGATCGGGTCGAGCCCGCGGCGAATGCGATCCCAGCCGGCGACGATCGTCGGCATCTTGGCGATCAGATCGATCGCCGTGTGCACGTCGGAGAGATGCTCTCCGTTCGCGTTGACCGGTGAGAAGAGACCGAGTCCGCTGGTAACGGTGCGCAGCACTTCCATCGGCCACGCGGTCTTGGGAAAGTTCTGCATTGCCGTGACGAGCGGTTCCGGCAGCGCGCGGCGCGCGGCGAGCTCGCGGCGAAGCTCTTCGAGATGATGGCGGTTGGGAAGATGGCCGTAGAGCAGCAGGTGAACGATCTCTTCGAACGTGGCGTTCGGAGCGAGATCGTCGATATCGTAACCGCGATAGGTTAAGCGTCCGATCGCGCCTTCGACGTTACTAAGCTCGGTGGACCCGACGACGACACCCTCGAGACCCCGATCGACAACGGTTGGCAAGGATTCCTCCATTTAAGTGGTTATGGTTAACAATCTCATTCGACGGCCGGAAGTTTCGACTTCGCCGAGTCGGCGCCTCGTAAGCCGCAAGGCTCTGCCGGCCCGGTTGGTTGAAGATGCACATTATGAACGCACTCAACCTTACGAAGCAACCGCCACGCAGCCCGCGTGAACTCTTGCCCGGCCTGAGCCTCTTGATGGCGGCGCGCACCGTCGACAAGCTTCGCGCGACGCTCCCCGGCGGCACTCTGGGAGAGTACCAAATCACCGGCTTCAGCTCGCGCCTGATCGAAGCACTCGGTTTTCCCGAAGGGCGCTGCGCGAGGCGATCGCACGAGCGGATTCCGACGGCGACGTCGCCGATTGGATCGCCCGGCATAGCGACCCGTCCAAGTACGCGGAGATCAACGCCGCGCTCGAACGTCCGACCGTCGGAGAACGACTCGGCGACGCGGCGTTTTTGGCCCGATATCCAGCCGCGCGGCGCCTAGCGCCGGATGCGTCCCGGCTTGATCTGCTCGTCGCCGACGATAACGAAGCCTTCCCTTAAAATACGCGCGCCAAAGGGTTTGCCGGCCTCTGCACGCAACGTCGAGAGTCCGATTTCCCATCTACTGGCAAGGAGAGATAATCCCATGCGTGTGTTTAATTCGACGCTGTGCGCGAGCGTAGCGGTCGCGTTCCTCGCAGGATGCAGCGGCAATCTCGCGGGATCGAATAATTCGATGCCGGTCGCAGGTGCCGATCTGCAAATGCGCCCCGAAAGCGTGTACGGCGATGTGGCTCCGCCGCGTACCGTACAGGTCCTGCACTCGCTCGTTCCCGACGGAATCAGCCCCGACAAGAAGAAGAAGAAGTTGCCGAAGACCGGGATCTACGTCTCCGAGTTCTACGGCACCAACATTAATGGCTATCCTATAGACAATAAGGGCAACAAGAAACCTATTTGCACGGTTCAGGGAGTCCTTGACGTCAACGACGTCGGCGTCGACGGAAAAGGTAACCTGATCGATCCCGACGGCGGCAGCCAGTATGTCATCGTCTACCAAGGACCGACGATGTGCAGCGGCAAGCAGATCGGATTGATTGCCGATACGATCGGTCAAGCCGCCGATGCCACCAGCGCAGATGCGGCGACCGGCACGATCGCCGTCTCGCAGTTGGCGGACACCGGCTCGGCGCCCGGAAGCGTCGCGCTGTGCTCGATCAAGGCCGGCTGCACGACCAACCTCACCAACAGCAAGATCTATCACGCCGGCGGCGTGGCGATGTCACCGGGGGGCGACTGCTGGAACGACGCGAAAACCACCGGCAGCGGCGCGGCGCTGATTTATTGGAAGGGCTGCAAAGGCAGCGGTGTCGTAGCGAGCGGCTTCAAGAGCTCGTACTACGGCGGCATCGAGCTGGACAACAAGGGCGACCTCCTCATCATCGACGACATGGCCATGACAACCACCGTGTATAGCGGCTGCAATCCGAAGTGCAAGGTCGTCGGCGGACCCTACCCCCTCAAGGGTGAGAGCTTCTTCGGCAAGCTGACCCAGGACAACAGCGAGTATATGGCGGTCGATCGTACGGACGGACTCGTCGATGTCTATTCCTACAGCACCAAGGGCCTCAAGTTCATGTACGACTTCAGCTCCGGCCTCTCGGCAGCCGAAAAGCCCGACGGCATCGGCATCAATCCTCGCTCGAAGTACTAACGTACGAAAGCAAAGGATCCTCAAGCGAAAAGCGGGCCCGCTTCGGCGGCCCGCTTTTTTTAATCGTCTTGTCGGGGAAACCTAAGCCACGGCGTCGCGGACGGCACCGCGCGCCATCGCATAGTTGACCAGCCGCTCGACGAGCGCTTCGAAACCGATGCCGGCGGCCGCGCACGCATCGGGAAGCAGACTTGCGGGCGAGAGCCCGGGAAGCGAGTTGATCTCCAAAAGATAGGGCCGGCTGTCCGAACGGATGATGAAGTCGCTGCGTGAGTAATCGCGTAGCCCCAAAAGCCGATGAGCCGAGAGTCCGAGCATCTGCAGGCGTGCTGCCAAGCCGTCGTCGATTTGCGCCGGCGCGATGTGCGTGCAGCCGCCGGCGTCGTACTTCGAGCCGTAACTGTAGAAGCCGTCGCGGTGGGCGACGATCTCGACGATCGGCAGCGCCTCCTCGCCGAGCACCGCGCACGTAAATTCCCGCCCCTCGACGTACTCTTCGGCAAGGATCGCAGCGTACGACTTCGACGCCTCCAGCATCGCATTGGTCCACTCTTCATGCGTGCGCACGATCGTGACCCCCGTAGAGGAGCCTTCGAATCGCGGTTTGATTACGAGCGGAAGATCGAGCGAGCCGGGCAAGAGGGGCAGCGTGCCGCCCGTGAGATCGAACAGGTCCCATACCGGCGTTGGCAATCCTTCGGCGGCGAGCAGCTTCTTCGTCAAGTGTTTGTCCATCGACAATGCGGCCGCTTCCAGGCCGCTCCCGGTGTACGGAATCGATAGATACTCGAGCAGCGCCTGCACGTGACCGTCTTCGCCGCCCGGCCCGTGCAGAGCGATGAATACGACGTCGGGCCGCAACTCACGCAGCGCGTCGACGAAGCGCTCGTCGTAATCGATGGAGCGCGCCTCGTAGCCCAGTGAATGCAGGGCGCGTAATACCTGCGTACCCGACTGAATCGAGATCTCGCGTTCGGCGCTGTTCCCACCCATCACGACGGCGACCGTCGCGCGAGACCCTCCGTTACGTTGCATCGATAAAGACTCCAACGAGATGCACTTCCAAGCGCAGTTCGACTCCGCTGCGATCGAGGACCGCACGGCGGACTCGTGCGAGCAGCGTTGCGACGTCGCGCGCCGTCGCTCCCCCGGTGTTATTGATAAAGTTTGCGTGCAGCGCCGAGACTTCCGCGCCCCCCTCGCGCCACCCCTTAGCCCCAGCCGATTCGATCAGCCGCGCGGCCTTGTCGCCTTGGGGGTTCCGGAAGCACGATCCCGCATTGGGCGTTGCGATCGGCTGCGTCCGTTTGCGGCGAACCAGACGCCCGCGCATCTCTTCGCGCACCTCGCTCGAGTCCGCTCGCTCGAAGGCAAGGGTTACACGCGAGACCACGACGTCACGTTCGAGCGTGGAATGACGATAGAGATAGCGGATGCTGACGCGGTGCGGCTCGGGGCGGCTCGGCGACTGCACCCACACGCTGCGAACGAAGTCGCCGATCTCACGATCGGTTCCCGCGTTCATGCGCAGCGATCCGCCGATGGTCCCGGGGATCCCCGAGAGCGATCCGACGCTCTTCGCTCCGGCCGATGCCGCCTTTGCGGTCACCAGCGCCATGCCGGCCGAACCGCCCGCTTCGACGACCACTGCGCCGTGTTCGATGGCGACGCCGACCGCGGCGAACTCGCCGGCCAAGCGGATCACGACGCCGCGCACGCCGCCGTCGCCCACGAGCATGTTGCTTCCGCCGCCGATGATCCACCACGCCATCTTCCGCCGCAGGCACAGCCGCATCAGTTCCGCCAGCTCGGCCTGCGTGCGCACGGTGACGAAGGCATCCGCCGGGCCGCCGACCTTCCACGAGGTGTAGGGTGCCAGGGGCTCATCGAACTTGGCGCGCTCCGCGAAAATCGTGCGCAGCGCCTCCCGGTCGGCGGGGGCGAGGAGCGTGCGCAGCGCGCGTTGCGTCGTGAGGCTCATCCGCGCGCAAGTTCGGCCAAACGGCCCGCGGCGTCGGTGATGTTTCCAGCGCCGAGCATGAGGACGAGTGCCCCCCGCGGCGCTTCCGCGAAGATCCGCCGCTCCAGTTCGTCGACGCCCGCAACGTAGTCGACACGCGTCCCGTTATGTCCCAACGAGTCGCCGATCGAGCGTTCGCTAACGCCCGGAATCGCCGGCTCTGACGCGGCGTAAACGGGGGTGAGATAGATGTGGTCGGCTCCGCGCAGCGCGTCGGCGAAATCGGCGGCCAGGTACGCCGTTCTCGAGTAGCGGTGCGGCTGAAAGGCAACGACGAGCGTGCCTCGATGGTAATGGCGCGCCGCGGCGATCGTCGCCCGCACGGCGGTCGGATGGTGCGCGTAGTCGTCGACGATAGTCATCCGTTCGTTCGAAAGCAAGATGTCGAACCGGCGGCGCACGCCGCAGAAGCCGCGCAGCGCCGCGGCAATTCGTGCGAAGGGCACCTCCAGCTCCCAGGCGACGGCGATCGCGGCTAGGGCATTCTGAACGTTCATGGCGCCGGGAACGCGCAGTTCGGCGCGGCCGAGCCGCCGCGGGCCGTCGAACACGTCGAAACTGGAACCAAAATTTTCGAAGGCGAGATTCGCCGCGCGGATCCGTGCGCCGCTATCGAGCCCGAACGTGACGACTCTCGCCCGCAGTTCGTGGTCGGTCAGCGACGCCGAAAGCGGGTTGTCCACTCCGATGACGGCGAGGCCGTCGTCGGGAAGCTTCGCGAGAAACTCCCCGAATGCGCGCGCCAGTCCGGGCAGCTCGTCGTCGCTGCTCAAATGATCGTTTTCGATGTTGGTGACGACGGCAACCACGGGTTCGAGCAGCGCGAACGATCCATCGGATTCGTCCGCTTCGGTTACGAACCACGGCGACGCACCGTCGTAAGCGTTCGTATTCAGAATGCCGTCGATACCGCCGAGCACGAGCCCGGCATCGATCCCGCCGCCCCGCAGCACTGCGTGGGTCATCGCGCTGGTCGTCGTTTTGCCGTGCGTGCCGCAGATCGCGATACCACGGCGGCTCGAGAGCAGGTCCGCTAGCATCTCGCCGCGGTGCAGAACCTTTATTCCATCGCGCAGCGCGGCCGCGTACTCGGGGTTGTTGCGCTCGATCGCCGAGCTGACGACGACGACGGCGGCATCCCCAACGTTGCGTGCGGCGTGGCCGATCGTGACCGGGATTCCCTCATGCCGGAGCTGTTCGACCAGCGGCGTAACGCTTACGTCGGAGCCGCGAACGTCGATGCCGCGCGTGCGCAAAATCCGCGCGATCGCGCTCATCCCGATGCCGCCGATACCGACGAAGTGGTAGGTCACCCTTCGCTCTTTCCGCGCGTAAGGAGATCGACCCGTGCGAGAATCCGTTCGAGGGGATCGCCCGCTTGTAGTCTCTTGACGCCGGCGCGGAGCTGCTCGAGCCGCGCCGGCTGCATCGTCTGCGCGAGCAGTTCTCCGAGCCGCCCCGATACCAGCTCGTCGTCAGTCGCAACGACGGCAGCGCCGGCCGATTCGAAACGGCGGGCGTTCGCCGCCTGATGGCCCTCGGTCGCGTAAGGGTATGGAACCAGAATCGCGGGGAGACCGAGTGCTGCCAGTTCGCTGAGCGTCGACGCGCCCGCGCGTGCAAGGACGAGATCCGCGACGGCGTACGCGTCGCCCATGTCGTCCAGGTACGCGCGCGCCGCAAATGGCGCCCCCCGCTGCGATCGCGGCGTGCCCGCGACTCGCTCGTAGTTCCCCTCACCGGTCACGGCGAGCACCTGCCAGCCCGCGGGAATGCTGCAGGTCTGCCAGGCGCGTAAGAGCGCCTCATTGATCGTCCGGGCGCCCTGGCTGCCGCCGAGCACGAGCAGCGTGGCGAGCGTCGGATCCAAACCTAAGCGCACCGCGGCCTCTTCCCGCGAACGGTGCTCGAGCAGCGAGGCGCGCACCGGAACCCCGGTCGAGCGGCACTTCGCATGCAGTCCCGCAACGAAGCCCTCGCACTCGCCCCAAATCTCGTCGGCCATCGGCGCGAGCAGACGTGCGGTGAGCCCGGGCGCGGCATTGGGCTCGAGCAAAACGATCCGTGCCGTATCGCGCCGCAGCAGTCGCCTAATGCGCGCCGCCAGCGCGACCGGAAAGCAGACGTAGCCGCCGGTGGCGACGACGACGTCCGGGCGCGAGGCAGCGAGGACGCGTAGGCTCTGCAGCGTTCCGCGCAGGTTATGCGCCGCGGCTCGCAACAGCGAAAAAGACGGGCGCCGCGGCAAGGGATGGGCCGCAATCGTATGCAGCGTATAGCCGGCCTTCGGCACGATCGCCGCTTCGAGCCGGCCGGCGCTGCCGATGAAGGCGATCCGCGCTCCGCGCGCGCGCAGCGCATCGGCGATCGCGATCGCCGGATAGAGGTGGCCGCCCGTTCCTCCCCCGGCAAAAACGACCGTCACCGGTTACGAAGCGTTCCTTATTTTGCGATGGCGCCCCACGTTAGCGATGAGTGCGACGGCGATAAGGCTGACGACTAGCGAGCTGCCGCCAAACGAGATGAAGGGCAGCGGTACGCCCGTTACGGGCCACGACGACGAGACGACGCCGATGTTTACGAACGCCTGGATCGCGATCATCGCGCCGCAGCCGATCGCGAGGAAGAAGCCAAAGCGATCCGGCGCCGCAAGCGCGATCTTCACGGCGCGATAGGCGAGCGTCAGGAAGAGCGCGACGACGACGAGCGTCCCGATCAATCCGAGCTCTTCGCCGAGAACCGAGAAGATGAAGTCGGTGTACTGTTCGGGCAGATAGAAAAACTTTGCGCGAGAGGCACCCAAGCCGACGCCAAAGATCCCGCCGCTGCCCAGCGCCAACAACGATTGAACGATGTGAAAGCCGGTGTTGAGCGGATCGCGCCAGGGATCGACGAAGGCGAAAATGCGCGCGCGCCGGTACGGGCTCGCGAGCACCGTCAGTGCTGCGAAAGGCACCGTCGCGAGTGCAATCGCCGTGAGGTGAACGAGGCGCGCGCCGGCGGCGAAAAGCATGGTGAACGCCGCGAAAAAGAGCAGGCTCGCCGTTCCCATATCCGGCTCTTTGAGCACGAGCACGGTGACGATCGCGATCGGTACGCAGAGTGGAAAGAGACCGCGCGAAAGCGAGGTAATGTGTTCGCCGCGCGAGGAGAGCACCGCCGCGAGATAGATCACCAGTGCCAGTTTGGCAAACTCCGACGGCTGCAGGCTCAATCCGGCGGTTCCCAGCCAGCGCCGGCCGCCGTTTACCCCGACGCCGATGTGCGGAACGAAGACAAGCAGAAGGCCGGCGATCGCCGCAATCAGCAGATACGGCGCGGCCGCGCGCAGGCGCTGATAATCGAGTCGATAACACGCGTAAGCGCCGGCCAGCCCGACCGCCAGCCAGACCAATTGACGCTTGAGATAATAGGCGATATCCCCGTGTTCGGCGTACGCGGTCGCGCTCGAAGCGGAAAAGACCATGACGAGGCCAATCGCCACGAGCGCCGCAACCGAGGTGAAGAGCCAAACGTCCAGCGGCGCGTTGACGAACGAGCGAATCCCTTGGCTCGGCCGGCGGTCGCTGCGAAGGGTCGCCGCGCTATGCACCCGCCGGCTCCTTCTGCGAAGCGACGGCCGCCGCGAAGCGGTGCCCCCGGTCCTCCGCCGACGCGAACATGTCGAAGGATGCGCAGCCGGGCGATAGCAGCACGACGTCACCCGAAGCGGCGAAGCCGCGCGCTTTGTCTACGGCCTCCTCCATCGTAGCGGCTTCGACGGAGACGACGCCCCCGGCCGCGCGGCGAATATCTCCCGCCGACTCGCCGATCGCCACGAGCGCTTTGACCTGCCGGCCGATCTCCGCGCCGAGCTCGTCGAACTCGCTGCCCTTCGACCGGCCGCCGGCGATGAGTACGATTGGCCGCTCGTAACTGCGCAGCGCGGCAATCACGGAGCTGGGGTTGGTGGATTTAGAATCGTCGACGTAGAGAACGCCGTCGATCTCGGCAACGCGCTCGAGCCGGTGCGGCATCGGCACAAACGAAGCGATCGCGCGCCGCAGCATCGCCGGGTCGCAGCCGACGGCCAAGGCGGCCAGCAGCGCGGCCATCACGTTTTGGACGTTATGCCGGCCGCAAAGCGTGATTTCGCCGCACGGCATCAAGACGATCGGCCGAGGGTCGCCGCATACCGGCGCGTAGACGAGGTTTCCGTCGCGGAGATAGATCGTCGCGCGCTCCCCGCTTCCGAGCGTAAACCACATTTGCTTGGCTTGGACGCGGGCGCCGCCGTGGCGCCACGCGAGCGCCTCGATTCGCGGGTCGTCGAGGTTTCCGACGAACCAATCGCTCATCGATTGGTTGGCGCAGATGCGGTATTTCGCTTCGGCGTACTCCTCCATCGAGGGATAGCGGTCGAGGTGATCCGGCGCAAGGTTGAGCAAAACGGCGACGCGCGGCTTGAACGCGCGAATCGTCTCGAGCTGAAAGGACGACACTTCGGCTACGACCCACTCATCGCTCTCCGCGTCGACGACCTCGGTAATCAGCGGATTCCCAATGTTGCCGCCGACGCGCGTTCGCAAGCCGCAGGCGCGCAGCAGGTGACCGATCAGTGCGGTGGTCGTCGATTTACCTTTGGTTCCCGTTACGGCGATGATCGGCGCTTTGCAGAGGCGGTAGGCCAGTTCGACCTCGCCGATGACCGGAACGTTTGCCCCGTGCAGCGCCCGAACGACGGGCGAAATCGGCGGAACCCCAGGCGAGAGAACGGCCCAGTCGATGCGGTCCAGGATCGAGTTCAGCGCCTCGGGTTCGACGAACTCTGCTCCGAACGCTTCGGCGGCGGCGACGGCATCGCTGCGGGCCTCGACCGGCTTTTCATCGGTTGCGAATAGCCGCACATCGCTGCGCGCCAGGACTTCCAGACTCGCCAGCCCGCTGCGGCCCAACCCAATGACGAGGAGCGAGCTGCCGGCGTTGAGTTGAAAGCTATCGGTCATCGAACAATGACCCATCCTAGCAACGAACATAGCAACGACGCAAGCCAGAAACGCGCCGTTACCTTCGTTTCGCGCCATCCTCCCAGCTCGAAGTGATGATGCAGCGGGCTCATTCGAAGAATTCGCTTGCCCTTGCTGAGCTTGAAGTACGAGACCTGAAGCATCACCGAGAGCGCTTCGGCGACGAATACTCCTCCGACGAGCAGGAGCAGCAGCACCTCGCCGGTGAGAATCGCCACGCCGGAAAGCAGCGCCCCGAGCGCGAGCGAACCGGTATCGCCCATGAACAGCTTGGCAGGGTAATGATTGTAGAGGAGAAAGCCCGCGCAACTCCCGACGCCGACCGCGGCGGCGATCGCCGCGGGCGCGAGGTTCGACGCGGCCGCGAATAGGCCGAAAACGACCAGCGGCGGAATCACGCTTCCGGCCGCGAGGCCGTCGAGACCGTCGGTCAAGTTCACCGCGTGAATCGTTCCGGTGATCGCGAGCACCCCCAGCGCGAGCCATAGCCAGTGGGGCACTGCCAACGAAAAGCTGCCGGCGTGAAAGAGCACGTCGACCGGAAAGAGGTAGGGCGTGTTCCCGATCATGCGCAGGAAGATCGCGGCCGCCAGCGCCGTCGCGAGCAGCTTCGTGCGCGCGCGAAGACCTCGCCCGGCGGCTACCCAAATCGTCAGCGCGTCGTCGACCGCGCCGATGCACGCGCAGGCGCAAACGAGGAAGACGATCGCGATCGAGAGTGCCGACTTCGAGGCGGCGAGCATCCCCAGGAAGGCAACGACGAAGACGAGTCCGCCCATCGTCGGCGTGCCTGACTTTTCCCGGTGCGTCTGCGGGGCCAGCGCGTAGGCTTGTTGGCGCAGATTGAAGCGCTTAGACGCCGCGATGAGGACGGCCCCGCAGACGACGGAGGCCGCAAAGCCATAAACGAGCCAAAGGAGCATCACCGGCATAGTGGATTCTCTCCCGCCCCTCGCCACTTGAGTACGACGACCGGCGTCTGTTCGTCGCTGTTGCCGTGCGGATTGTCGAGCAGCGCGCGCTCGACGCTCTCGCTGCGAACTCCACTCGAGCTGCCCAGGACCTTCGCCTTCGAAAGGTCGTTGGCGTCGACGACCGTCGACTCGACTCCGCTGCGCTCGCGCAATGCCCCCGCGAACTCCGCAGGCTCGCGCGGCGCGAGCACGATCGCCCGCTCGTAGGGCGGCATCGTCCCGGTGTAGCCGTCAACCGCCGCGATCGCCTCGCCCATCATTTCATAAAAGGTGCCTCGTTTCCCGAACAGCCGCGCGAACAGATGCGCCGCCGTCGCCGCGATCACGCGCCGATAGCCGACCGCGTCGATAACCAGCTGCATCGACTCGGGCTGGCTGATCGTCGCCAGCGGACCGGCGTTCCGGCAGAGCAGATAGGCAAGTCGCGAAGGGCGAACGTGCTCGGCGACGACGAACTCGCCCTGGGCGATCGCTACGGCCGTCTCCGAGACCGCGATGACGTCGCCGGCGCGCGCGATGCCGGAGACCGCGTCGGCTACGATCGCGGCCAGGTCGTCGCCGGGACGCACCAAGCGCGTTCGCACCGGTATCGCCTTCACGCCGGCCGGCACTTCCGGCCGCGTAACGGCGAGACCGCGCGCCGTTAGGCTCACGGCTGAAGTTCCTCGACGATCTCCTCCATGCGATACTTCCGCGAGCCTTTCAACAGGACGAGATCCCGGCCGTTTGCGTTCGCGCGCAGCCACGCCGCGGCTTGCGAGTTGCCCTCGACCGGGACGATCCGGGAGGCGTCGAGACCGGCGCGCCGTGCGCCGCGCGCGAGTGCTTCCGCGAAATCGCCGCTGACGAGCAGCACGTCGACGGCGGCGGCAGCGTGTTCGCCAACGCGCTCGTGCAGCCGCTGTGCTTCGTCGCCCAGCTCTGCCATGCTAGCGAGGACCGCGATCTTCCGCTTGGCGTCTTCGCCGGCAAAAGCGTCGAGCGCGGCAATCATTCCGCTCGCATTGGCGTTGTAGGCATCAAATATCAGGCGCGGGCCGCCCTCGATCGTCACGCGCTGGTAACGACCCGGCGGCAACGAGAGCGTCGCTATAGCGGGGACGAGCTCGCCCGGAGCGATGCCGAGCGCGCCGGCCGCCGCGATCGCGGCCGCCAGATTCGCGCGATTATAGAGTCCCGGCAGCGTGCACTCGATCGCAAACTCCTGCGTTGCGCCGCCTTCGCGCACGACGAGCAAATCGTCGCCGGCGATCGCGGCGAGCCGCTCGATGCCGGCGTAGGCGGCCAGCTCTGCGGCGCCGGCGACCGCGACGAACCAGCGCGTGCTTTGCGGATTGCGCAGCCCGGGAGCGCGCTCGCGGGAGACCTCGTCGTTGGCGTTGAGGACCGCGCCGGCGCCGCCGGAGAAGAGCGCCCATTTCGTGTCGGCCAGACGTTCGCGCGATCCCACGATCTCGACGTGCGCGTCGCCGACGTTGGTTAAAACTCCCAGTGCGGGCAGCGCCGCCTCCACCAGGACGGCGATGTCACCGTAATGGCGGGCGCCCATCTCGACGATCGCCACGTCGTGCTCCTCGTTCGAGAGGCTCAGCAGCAGCTTTCCCACGCCGATCTCGTTGTTCTCGTTCTTTACCGATGCCGCGACGCGGTATCTCACCGCGCAGAGCTCGGCCAAAAAATCCTTCGTGGTGGTTTTGCCGCTGCTGCCGGTGATCGCGACGATCGCGCCCTCGAACCTTTGCGCGGCAAGCCGGGCGAGTTGCAGATAGGCTCGATCGGTCCGCGCGACCACGAGCGTTGCGACTCCCGCTATACGCGCCGCGGCATCGTCGACGACGAGCACGGCCGCACCGGCCCGCACCGCTTCGCCGGTGAAGTCGTGGCCGTCGAAGCGCTCGCCGCGCAATGCCAAAAATGCGTCGCCGCTCTCGAGCGACCGCGTGTCCGTGCCGACCCGCAGGCTCGCCGGCGCACGATCTCCGTCGAGCAGCGTTGCATCGGTTGCGGCCAGGATGGCCTCGAGCGGAAGCCTCAGCGCGCAACTCCTTGTTTTGCCAGCGCCTCGCGCGCAGCGGCGAGGTCGTCGAATGCGAGCACGCGATCGCCGACGATCTGATACGTCTCGTGCCCCTTGCCCGCAACGAGCACGACGTCACCGGCGCGCGCCTCGGCGATCGCCCGCGAGATTGCGGCGCCGCGATCGAGTTCGACGACGTAGCGCCGTTCGTCGGCGATGCCGCCGGCGATGTCGCGCACGATCGCAAGCGGCTCTTCGCTGCGCGGGTTGTCGTTGGTAAGATAGATGCGGTCGGCGAGCTCGACGGCGATCGCGCCCATCTCCGCGCGCTTCCCGCGATCGCGGTCGCCGCCGCAGCCGAACACGACGGCCAGACTGCCGGTCTTCGTCTCGCGCAGAGCGTGCAGCGCGCAGCGCAGCGCGTCGGGCGTATGAGCGTAGTCGACGACCACGTCCACGCCCATCCCGTGCAGCCGCTCCATCCGGCCCGCAACGCGCTCGAGAGAAGCGAGCCCTTGGGCGATCGCGCGCTCGTCGATTTTCATGATACGCGCGATCCCGATCGCCGCCAGTGCGTTCCAGACGTTGAAGCGGCCGGGCAAACCGAGCTCGTACGGGCGGCCATCGACGACAAAGCGGCTCCCCGATGCTCCCAGCACTATCCGTTCGGGAACGAGATCCGCACCGCTGCGCAGACCGTACGTCAGCGCGCTGCGTCCGGCGCGGCGAAGTTCGCCGGCCCAACGCGCGCCGCACTCGTCGTCGACGTTGAGCACGCCGTGCGGCGACAGATCGAAGAGCCGGCGCTTTGCGGCGGCGTACGCGTCGGGAGAGCCGTGAAAGTCGAGGTGATCGCGCGTGACGTTCGTCAATGCGGCAACGGAGAAGCGCACGTCGTCGACCCGTTCCAGCGCCAGCGCGTGAGAGCTCACTTCGAGTGCGACGGCGCGCGCGCCGTCGTCCCTCATTGCTGCCAGCACGCGATGAAGTTCCGGCGGTAGAGGCGTGGTGTTGTGCAGCTCCCATCGCCGCCGCGCAAACTCGGCGCCGACCGTTCCCATTACGGCGCACGGAATGCCTGCGCGGTTGAGGATCGAGCTAACCATGTGCGTGACCGTCGTCTTCCCGTTCGTGCCGGTGACGCCGATCACGTCGAGGCCGCCCGATGGATCTCCGTAAAAGGTTGCGGCGAGCTGCGAAAGCGCGCGTTTGGTATCGGGGACGAGCACGACGGCCGCATTGCCGCTTTGCGCGCCGTCGATCGGAGCGTCGACGACTACCGCCGCCGCGCCGCGCGCGAGCGCGTCGCCGACGAATCGATGGCCGTCGGTGTGCTCGCCTCGCAGCGCGACGAAGATGTCGCCGGTCTCCACTGCACGCGAGTCGATCGCAATGCCGGAAATGACGCCGGCACGCCCGGAAAGCACGCGGCTGCGCGGCAGGCGTTCGAGTAACTCGGCGAAAGATTTGCGGCGCTTAGCGGCCATTGTGCGCAACCGTGCCGGCCGGCAGAACGCCGGCGTGCAGCATAGCCGCGCGCGCAATTTGAGCAAATGCCGGGGCGGCCACAACGCTGCCGTAGTACGAGCCGACCGGCCGTTCGACTTTCACGTAGACGACGTAGCGTGGACGAGGATAGGGGACCATACCGATAAAGGAGGCTGCATAGTATCCGGAACGGTACTCGCCGTCAACGACCATTGACGCCGTTCCCGTTTTTCCGGCGGTAGCGTACCCATCGATCTGCGCGGTCGGATCGCCGGTCCCATGGAGGACGACGGCGCGCAGGAACGTTCGCAGTTCCTCGGCCGTTCGCTGGGAGAACACGCGGCAGGTCACGCGTGGAGCGTAACGATGCAAAACCCTTCCTTGTTGATCGTAGATCGCTTTGGCGATGTACGGCTCCATCAGGAGACCA
This sequence comes from Candidatus Cybelea sp., assembly GCA_036489315.1. Classification (NCBI taxonomy): domain Bacteria; kingdom Bacillati; phylum Vulcanimicrobiota; class Vulcanimicrobiia; order Vulcanimicrobiales; family Vulcanimicrobiaceae; genus Candidatus Cybelea; species Candidatus Cybelea sp. The sequence goes on along the minus strand of DASXFZ010000018.1, from coordinate 1,277 downwards.
CCGTTGGCGATCGCCCCGTAGTACCGCGCCATCGCCAGCGGTGTGACCGAGACGCCCTGACCGAAAGACATCGTCGCGAGCGAGGAGCCGCTCCATTGGGAAGGCGGTGGGACGATCCCCGGATTCTCTCCAGGCAACCCAACGCCGCTCGGCGATCCAAAGCCCGCCTTGCGTTCCATAGCGTAGAAGGTTCGCCCGCCGATGGCAAGACCCACCTCCGCGGCGCCGACGTTGTGCGAGAACTCGATGATCTGCGCGAGCGTCTCGCTCCCCCCCGTGCCGGCCATGAAGCCGTCTTCCGCGTTATGGATCGTTCGACCACCTACCTCGATGGTATCGCGCGCCGGGAAGCGCGACGACAGCCCGACTTTATGCGAGTCGAGCGCGGCTGCCGCAGTCACGAGCTTGTAGGTTGAACCGGGTTCGTACGCGTCCATCACGGCACGGTCGCGGCGTTGATCGCCGGAGTAGCGCCAGAACCTATTCGGATCGAAGTTGGGCGCGTTGGCCAGCGCGAGTATCTCTCCCGTCCACGGGTCGATGACGATTGCCGAGCCGTCGAGCGCGTGATAGGCTTTGACCTGCTTTTCCAGCGCCCGCTCGGCGACGAACTGCAAATACGGGTCGATCGTAAGCTCGACGCTGGCACCGGGGAGCGCCGGCGCGACGATGCGCTCGCGGCCGAACGGGATCGGGCGGCCGAACTCATCGGCTTCTAGCGTGACGCGGCCGGAGCGGCCGCGCAGAATGTCGTCGAACGAGTACTCGACTCCGTCGAGTCCGTTCTCATCGGTGCCGACGAAGCCCAGCACCGTCGACGCCGTCCGGCCCGCCGTATCGACGCGCAGTCCGGTGTCTTCTTCCTTGAGATCGATGCCGACCAGTCCGAGCGCGGCGATCCGCGTGGCCGTTTCATGCGATACCTTGCGCGCGATCCACACGAACCACAGGTGGCGGTCGTGCAGGGCGGCGACGACGGCGGGGTCGAGCTTACCGACGACGTTCTGCAGCTTCGCGGCGGCCGCCGCGGGGTCGACGATCTCGCGGGGTACGGCGTACACGCTCTCTGAGGGAAGCGAGCGCACGAGCACGTTACCGTCGCGATCGAGAATGCTGCCGCGGCGCGCGAAGACCTCGATCGTGTCCGAACGCTGCGCCAGCGCCTCTTTCGCATAGACCGGCCCGTGCAGCGCCTGGACCTCCCACAGACGCCAGGCGAGGAAGAGCGCGACGATCATGCATCCATAAAAGAAGAGTCGCGCGCGCATCGGGCCGAC